>JAGXII010000111.1 GCA_024635735.1 Christiangramia sp.
CTTCTATCCTGCTCATGCGGCTGTTTTCCTGTGAATCCTGATTAAAAATACAATTCTGAAAGCAATTCACAACAGGTAAACATGGATGAACTGGTCGCTATATCCTGTGAATCCTGATTAAAAATACAATTCTGAAAGCAATTCACAACTGATTCTTCTTGTATAAGCTTACCCCATCTCCTGTGAATCCTGATTAAAAATACAATTCTGAAAGCAATTCACAAAATGCCCCCTTCGACAAGCTCAGGTTGGCAACAATTAGAAATCTTATCCAACTGCCTATCCCATTTTAAGAGCTCTAGAATGCCATTGTATTACTGTAAATTAAAAATCTGAAACCAAAGATATGATTATCAGCAACAGCAAGGCATAATCATAAAGAAGAATTGCTTAATCTAACTTTCGGAAGGATAAAGATATTGAAACCTAGGAATTACGAAAGCTCTCAAAAAAATATTCTCAGGCATGCTGAATTTTCCGGATCCGCTGCGCATTGAGAATGATAAGCCCCAGAATTATTGCGGTAACCAGTAAAATTGATTCAAACTGAATTCCCATATCCATCAAGGTTCCGAAAATTAGTGGTCCCAATGCAGTACTTAGCACCATAAACATTGTAAAAACACTTCTAATAGTTCCTAGTTTTTCTGTTCCGAAGACTTCAGCCAGAACGGCTGACTTTACAGTTCCTGCCATTCCAACGCTTATTCCAGCCAGAATAAGAAAGGCCATGGCCCCAAAAATACTATTAAACACCGCAAAGGGAATAAGTCCCAGAGTGAATGGGATCAGGTAGACCCGAAACATCTGCTTTCCGGAATATTTATCCACTAATACTCCACCGAAGATCGAGAACACAACTCTTGTCAATGCATAGACCGTAAAGAAGCTGGCATACAGGGAAACAGACCAGCCCTTGTCTTCAACCACCACATACTGATAGAAAAAAACTGCTGTGATCGTAAAACTAAGCGCAAAGCTTACCGGCATGAGGATATAAAACACCTTGGTTTTAAGTAGATCCTTATACTGCTTTAATAAAGAAATTGCCGAAGGTTTATTAGCCATTTCCAGGTCATTATCAAAATGATCAAGGTCCGAGAAGTACAACCTGAAAAGATAGAGCAAAAGAAAGGCAGCACTGGCCATGGCCGCAACTTCATAATCATACCAAAGAATTAGCGTGGAAATACAAATAGGAAAGATCGCCTCCCCAATAGCATACCCAAGTGAAGCTATACTCAAGGCCTTGCCCCTGTCTAACTCATAGTAACGGGACATCACCGTCAAACTTATATGACTCATTAATCCCTGACCGGTAAGCCTGAGACCGATAAGAGCGATTATCAAAATAGCGATACTTAAATGTGAAATTCCAAATAGAAAGGATGAGACTGCCAGTCCTGCGACTGTAAAGGCGGTAATTTTCTTAACAGGCTTATGGTCTACCAAATGTCCTACTGAAAGCATGATGATAGAAGATGTTACCGTGGCCACGGCATAAATACTTCCAAAAAGGCCATTAGAAATGGAAAAGGTTTTCAATATCTCAGGTACATAAATTGAAATAAGAAAGGTCTGGCCAAAACTGGATAAAAAGGTTAGCACCCATCCAAATCCTACTTCCCTGGTATTATTTCTGAAAAATTTAAAGAGTCCCGCCAAAAAAATTGATTTTAATAAGAATTGGAAAATCTGCGATATTCTACGTTCCTGCAAAAGTATAAATACAAAATTGGAATTACTTACTAAAGAAATGATCAGTTTAAGTAATCCTAATTTTCAGCTTAATTCAATGAGAAGGCAAAAAAGATCGTAATTGCTATGTCGGAATGCTTCTAAAAGCGAGGTTTTTTTAATTAAAATGTAACAATCTGGTTCCGGCGGGGTCTTTTTACAAAATCTTTTAAATGACGACACCTGCCGAACCTCTTCGTGAAGACTACAAGCTAAGACGCTTTTTTCTTTTAAGCTTTGGAATTTCCTGGCTTATATGGATATCCATGATCCTTTTCAGCCCGGGTGCAGATTATTTTCTTCCACTACTATTCTTCGGGGCTTTTGGGCCTAGTCTTGCTGCAATATTTATGTTATTAATGTACGGAAGCAATGAGGAAAAAAAGAGTTTTGGAAAAAGATTGATAGGGGTGAAAAGGATGGGTTTTAAATGGTTTCTATTTATTTTACTAATTTTCCCGGCGATCCTTTTGTTGGGATATTTTTTTTATTTCCTAGTTGGAGGCAGCTATCCCAGTCTTGCAGATTACTTCGAGGGAATTGAAAATATCTCAGATGGATTAAGCCTTTTATTAATAATGCTACTTGGGGGGCCATTGGCTGAAGAACTGGGTTGGCGTGGCTATTCTCTCGACAGGCTGCAGCGAAAATGGGGAATGCTTATGGGAAGTATTATACTTGGAATTATCTGGGTGTTATGGCATCTACCCCTTTTCTTTATTGAGGGCACTTCACAATTTCAAAAAGGTTTTGGTCTCGCTTTCTGGTCCTGGGCATTTCAATTAATTGTTATATCATTAATCTTCACCCTCGTATATAATAAAACAGGAAAAAGCATTCTGGCGGCAATCCTGTTACACTTAATGGCCAATATAGCATATCCTCTGAATCTCGATGAAAACGGAGAATTGATCTTTACAATAGTTCGTCTGTGTATAGGGATCGTTATAGCCTTTAAGCTCATTTCTATTGAAAATTCTTCAGTAAATCCCGGAATCAAAAGTTCAGGAAAAATGAATGTATATCCGTTTTAAGTCATAATAGTTATCTCGTCACCCTGAATTTATTTCAGGGTCTCATTTTATAATGAGGATTTATACTATTTTAAGATTCTGAAACAAGTTCAGAATGACGCACTTTATTAAATTATGATACTTTACGGACAATCAAAAAAATGAATATCTCCCATTTCCCTTTCCTGGATTAGAAAGAAATTTCTCAAATTTTTATGGGTAGCCGTATTAAATGATCACTAATAAGCCCTTCAGCTTATTTACGATTCAGAAGAGGTTTCGGTATAATTCTTCTTTTTTGATACGGTAAATTTTCCGGTAAAGGCCCAGCCAACACCAAAGGCCGCCATAATCCAGCTTAAAAACTCATAGTCACTTCGTTCACTAAAATAGGCAACAGTAATTCCTGCGATGATCATAATGATCCCAAGTAGTTGAATTCGGTTCATTGTAAAAGGTTTGGTTTATAAATAGATTGTTCTTCGATTTGGGACTAAAAACATTCTTCATTTTATTCTGTTTTCATACAATTTAGTAGGGTGAACATCTGCCTGCCGCAGAATTAAGGGGATTAAAATTGTCGCATAAGTCAGCCTTCGAAAATTAAATTTTTCAATAAAATACTGGTATTGAATAACAGCTTTTACTATCAGTTTTTCAGCTGTAGCGAAGGGTGAATATGGCCTGGCAGAAAATAATCTTACCGCAATTTTATCGATGAACTGTATGAGTAACAGTTTTTTCATAATACGCCTTTTAAGGCTGTTGTTTACGGCAAACTGCGAAGTAGGGTTTGCTAAATTGCGATCGTAAACTGTTTAATTTCAGGAACTAAAATATTAAAATTATTTTATTTATCTACTTTTTTATTCCTTTTGTGGTTTTTAATTCTACAAAGAATCCTGTAATCTAGCCGTAGTTTCTGTCCATCCGGCTTCTCTAATTTCCGGGAATTTATATTCGGAAAACATCAAAAACAGTCATCCCCAACTGGCCAATTGCTTAACCATAAACCCTTATTAAACCCGACCCGAAAGGCTATTCAGCAGGACTTTCATAAGTAAATTCACATTGACTCTTTAGCAGATTAATCCTAAATCATAAAAAAGTACTAAATTAGACTAAAACTTATTTAGGTTACTGAATATCAGTTTTTTATAGGAATTTTACTACAACTACTAATCCAACCAAAAGAATTATGACTACAAAATTTAAAATTTTCGTTTTATTCGCCACCGTATTGCTTTCATTGGGCACTACCCATCCTCCAAAAGTCCACAATATTATTCTTGATGTCGATACCGGCACGATTACAAGTACTAATGTGGATGAGACCGCACGATTCCAGGGACAGGGTCAGGGAGTTAAAAATAAAGACTTTACATTAACAGTAAAACCAGGTGATGTAATAGTATGGACAGGAGTTTCCACCTCGGCTCCAGATAGAGATAAGGTGATGATAGTCATGATCAATCATGAAGGAGGCGATGAGATCTTTGAAAGAAATACCCTCAGAGATACCAGGGCCAATCCCGGAGTTGTAATGGGTACCGTTACCAAAGGTAAAGATGGAGACGAAGAAAAATACACCCTCTCCTTTAAAGTTTACAACGGAGATACCCAAAGAAACGGGACCTTTCACATAGATCCCAAGTTAGTAGTGAAAATGTAATTAGCCCCATTAATAGCAGTATTTTATGAGTTTCTTTACTCATTTTTCTTCGTTAAACGGAGCTAGATTATGCATATATGTGGGTATTTTCCTGTCGTTTTACGGAAGGATCTATTCACAGAGCCAGGCTGTGGCCGATAGTGTAGAGATTATTTATGAAAAAGGGACTTTCTCTCCTCAGGAAGAATTATATCTATTGAAAGAAATTGTAGGCAATGAATCGGAGCCTTCCAAAAAACTTTATTATAGTGAAAAGCTTATTAAAATAGCTACTCAGCTGGATTCATCCCGCTATATAATATCCGGTCTTTTCCAAAAAGGTAATGCATTCAGGATCACAGGAGACCTTAGTAAGGCGCTACAAAATTACTTTTTAGCCGCGCAGCTTGCCTCTGAAAGTAATGATCAAAGAAGCCTTGGAATGACCAATCTTGCCATTGGAGATATTTACTCTTTAATGAATACTCATAACAGGGCAAAAGAATATTATAGTGAAGCTGTCTCTACCTTCAGAAAAATAAACGATTCTATATTAATGGCTGCAAGCCTTTTTAATCTTGGAGATCATTACCTGAAACGGAATAAACCAGATTCTGCTCTAACATATTTTCAGGAATCCCAGGAAATCTCTAAAAAGACTGAATATGAAGCTGGTATGGCATATAATCTGGGCAGTATAGGCGTTATTTATGCAGGAAGGGGTGAATATGATAAAGCGGAAGAGAATATCTACCAGGCAGTACAAATTCTGGAAGAGCAAGAGGATTTTGTAGCGATTTCAGAATATTTGAACGACATGTCTGAAGTTTATTTCAATAAAGGGAACCCTGATAAAGCCATTGATTTTTCTCTTATGAGCCTTGATATTGCCGAAACCTATGGTTTTAAGAATGAAATAAGCGACGCGGCACTTCAGCTTTCCAAACTTTATGAGGAAAAGGGGGACATCGCGCGTTCCTATGATTATTATAAAGAGTATATCACCTATCGGGATCTTGTGAATAATGTGGCTTCGGCCCAGGAAATTGCGGGATTACGCGCAGATTATGAAGTTTCACAGAAACAGATGGAAATAGACCTCCTTAATGCAAAGGATAAGAATCAGAAACTGGCAGTAATTTCC
>JAGXII010000112.1 GCA_024635735.1 Christiangramia sp.
ACTAAATATTTATTACGTGGCGGCTAAGGAAACCATGAAAGCGGGATTACTCGCAAGGATAATGGCCTATGCCGGTGCTGCTACCGTAGAAAGAACCTGGAGGGAAAAAGGGCAAGAGATAAGTAGAAAAGTTAATCTTAATGATACTGAAAATATAGGAGTGGCATTGGAAGACGGATGGGTGATCACATTCCCTCAGGGAACCACTAAACCTTTTAAACCCATTCGTAAAGGAACTGCGCACATCATTAAAGATCATAAACCCATTGTAATCCCTATTGTGATTGATGGATTCAGAAGATCTTTTGATAAAAAAGGACTGCGTATCAAAAAACGTGGAATTCTTCAGACTTTTCAAATAAAGGAGCCCCTGGAAATCGATTATGATAATGAAAGTATTGAGGAGATCGTGAGCAAACTGGAATATGCCATCGAGCAACATCCTTCTTTTTTGAAGGTCATCCCTTCTGAAGAAATTAAGGCAATGGAAGAACTTAACGAACAGCGACGCTGGGGTTATTAATAGGAATAGCTTGAGCGTACATTTTCCCTTTTAAATTGTTTTACATCTCCAACTTTTTAAGTTCTTTATAATTTTTCTTCAGTCTTCTCAATAATATTCCATAAATAAGGCGGTAAAGTAACCAGATAACGCCAAGGAATATAGCAAGAACCACTAAAGTTCCACTAATAAACATTGCCCATTGCAAAGCCGAAAAAGACATGTCTTTCCCAGTAGGTTCAGCAGCTATTATATGGTGCCTGATAATAAAAAAGAGATCTACAAGAAAAACGATTCCACTTGAGATTAGGATAAAAGTTATATAGTATTTTACAGTTTTACGGGTTCTTAAAATGTTTTTCATCAAAACCGAAGCACTGTCTGTAGAAGAGATCTGGCGGTAATTCTTATAGAATTTATAAATAAAATAGAAGGTAATAATATAGCTAACCAGGTAAGCCCCGATGGTAAATTCGGTTAGGTTAAATTGGCCCATATTCTCCCAGTATTCGTCATCTGCGACGACAATATTCAAAACTACCCCAAGGAGGAATTCCAGAATACTAATTATAAAAATCCACTTGACGATTGAAGAAGACCGTTTCCAGATCATCTTGTAAATATCGTCGTACGAAAAACGGGGCAGTGATTTCTCCTGCTTTTTCCAATCCTCTTTTAATAGATCCAAATCATCCATCATAATATATCAAGGATTAATGATACTTTTTAATTTTGTTTTGACTCTGTTCATTTTAACTCGTGCATTTACTTCTGTAATCCCAAGTGTTTCAGAAATTTCTGCGTAATTTTTATCTTCAAGATATAAAAAGACAAGGGCTTTGTCTATATCATTGAGTTGTTTAATTGCATCGTACATCAGCTTCAGGTGTTGCTCTACTTCATTATTATATTCTTCGGCTTTAATTTTGAAACTTATTCCCTCAAAATCCTGTGTGCGGATACTTCTTTTTTTCTTCCTGTATAAAGTAATAGCTGTATTTAAGGCTACACGGTACATCCAGGTGCTGAATTTTGAATCACCCCTGAATTTAGGATAGGCTTTCCAAAGTTGAATCGTAATTTCCTGAAAAAGGTCATTATGCGAATCCTGATCATTGGTATAGATACGGCAAATCTTATGTGCAATATTCTGATGCTTCTCAAGATTTGTTACAAACTGATGTTCTAATTCTTTGTTCACGAAACTTTGGTTGGCATATTATAGGTAGTCAAATGTATTGCTATGTTACAAAAATCTTTAAGATAAAGTTAATCGACCTGACATTCGCCGTATAAATAGTAAATTTGGGTAAAACCAAGCATATTATGAATATCCCAAAAACCGATTTACCGAGAGTTGTAATTATAGGAGGCGGTTTTGCCGGTATGGCACTGGCGAGGAAAATAATGAAGGAAGATATTCAGATGGTTATGCTGGACCGGCACAACTATCATACTTTTCAGCCGCTTTTATATCAGGTTTCTACGTCGGGTCTTGAACCAGACTCTATAGCTTATCCTTTAAGAAAGATAACACGTCACAATAAAAAGTCATTTTTCAGGCTTACTGAAGTCTCATCAATTTCACCGGAAACAAATACAATTCATACTAATATCGGGGATCTGGTTTATGATTACCTGGTGATCGCGACTGGTTCTAAAACCAATTTTTTCGGAAATAAAAGTATTGAAGAACATGGGATGTGGATGAAAACCGTTCCGCAGGCCTTGAATATAAGAAGTCTTATTCTAGAGAACCTGGAACAGGCAACGATAACTGAAGATCCCGAAAAGCGAAAAGCACTTCTGAATTTTGTGCTGGTTGGAGCCGGGCCTACAGGTGTGGAACTTAGCGGTGCAATTGCCGAGTTGAGAAATCATATTGTTTCCAAAGATTACCCTGATCTTGATCCCAATGAGATGAATATTCATCTTCTGGAAGGTCTGGACCGGGTATTGCCGCCTATGAGTGAGCGTGCCTCCAGAAAGGCCAGGGAAATGCTTGAGGAACTTGGTGTGAAAATACACTTGAATACCATGGTGGAAAATTATGACGGCCATCTGGTAACTACAAATACAGATCTGGCACTAAAAACCGAAACTTTTATCTGGTCTGCCGGAGTTACGGGTGCTCCTGTTAAAGGGCTTAATGCTTCGGCCATGGTAGAAAAAGCCAATCGATATGAGGTGAATGCTTTTAATATGATAAACGGATATGAAAATATTTTCGCAATCGGGGATATCGCCCTTATGAAAACTGAAAAATTTCCGAAAGGTCATCCAATGGTAGCACAACCTGCGATACAACAGGGAAAACACCTGGCTAAAAATTTAAAACATTTGATTAGGGAAGAAAAGTTAGAATCTTTTGAATATTTTGATAAAGGTACGATGGCCACTGTAGGCCGGAATAGGGCAGTGGTAGACCTGGGAAAATGGAAGTTTTCCGGATTTTTTGCCTGGTTCGTCTGGATGTTCGTTCACCTCTGGTTTTTAATTGGCTTTAGAAACAGGCTTGTAACCTTTTTTAACTGGACTTATAATTATATCAATTACGACAAGGCCGCCAGGTTAATTATACGTCCGTTTAAGGGGCATGAGCAAACCATGGGGATTGAAAGAGATAAAGTATAAAAAAAGCCTTCTGAAAAGAAGGCTTTACTAGAGGATTTATCTATTCTCTTTAATATATTTATTGTAGCTGGAAGCCAGACTTGTTTTTTGCTTTTCGGTTAGAACCTTTCCGGCCATCTGGAATACTTCATGCTCTTCTTCGTCAAGATGATGAATTAACTGGTGTTCCAGGTCCTTGGCGAGCTTCAGCCAGTTCGTAGCATCCATTTCAGTATCTTCAAGCTGTTCTACCAATTCGTCCATTTCATGATGTTCTGCTACACTATGACGTGCTTTCTCCTGCGTCATATCCCTTTCTATTAACGGAACATAGAAATGTCTCTCTTCGGCATCTGCGTGAATTTTTAATTCGTGTTTGAGAGTTTTAAAAATCTTTTGTCGCTCTTCAGTTTTACCTTCAGTTTTAATTAATTTATCTATAAGATCTCTTTGGATTTCATGTTCCTGCCGCAGGGCTTCAAAAATTGTCATACTTAAATTTTTTATTTTTCTCAAGTTATTCATTTTAATGTTAAAGATTATTTAATTTTCAAGATGAAAAGCCAAAATTTACAATCCAGTCCTTAAAATCGACAATTCAGAATGCTAGATTTTATAATTATGGATAACCTTAGGATATTAGCCCTGAAATAAGATGAGAAAATGAAACACATTTTTAAAATATTAAAAATATCAGCCATTGTTTGCCTGGTCATCATCTTCCTTGATACGATCTTTAATAATTTCAGATTTTCCCAGTTATTAGAAGTGGAGTACTGGGGGCTTTACGCTTTTTATTCTATTGTTCTTACCGTAATCAATAGTCTATATTTTTATGTTTTCAATTCAAAAATAGGCTGGGAAGGCGCTAGTCTTAAAAGGGTTTTTGTGGCAGCTATAGGTGCTATTATAGTGACTCTTGTTGGATTTTTCTTTTGCAGGCTGATAGATAAGACTGTTTTTCATGAAGGTTCGTTTGAAGAATTTATAAATAATGAAAGTTTAAACTATTATTTCTTTCCGCTTCTTTTTACAACCATTGTTTCACTTATTTTTCACCTTATATATTTTTATAAGGCCTTACAGGAAAAGAAGGTAAAGGAACAGAAGATTATTGCTGGTACAGCATCTGCTAAATTTGATGCTTTAAAGAATCAGCTTGATCCCCACTTTCTTTTTAACAGCCTTAATGTATTGAGTTCTCTAATTGAAGAAAACCCTCAATTAGCTCAAAAGTTTACCGGTTCACTTTCAAAAATATACAGGTATGTCCTTGAACAAAAGGATAAAGAACTGGTTTCCCTGGAAGAGGAATTGAAATTCGCGATAACCTATACAGATCTTCTGAAGGTAAGATTTGAGGAAGGGCTCATTTTTAATCTTCCTTCGGGTATTCAAAATACCGAGGCTAAAGTGGTACCTCTTTCCCTTCAGCTTTTACTTGAAAATACTATAAAACATAACCGTGTTTCTGCAGAATCTCCTCTGGTAATTAATATTTACGAAGAAGCAGGAAATTTAGTGGTTGAAAATAACCTTCAACCAAAGGAAATTTTAAAAAAGGGGAGTGGTGTTGGTTTGAACAATATAATGGAGAGATATAGTCTGGTTACCGACAGGCAGATGAAGATAGAAAAGACCAATAAAAAATTTATTGTTCGAATACCATTACTGACCAAAATGAAAGTGATGGAAACTACATCATCACCAGATCAATTCGAAAATGATTCCTATTTACGCGCTAAAGAACAGGTGAAAAAGGAACGGGAATTCTATAAAAATTTAATCTCATATTCTATTGTTATCCCGTGCCTGGCAATCTTCAATTATCTCAGCAGTGATTTTCCCTGGGTTATATTCCCGGCCATAGGATGGGGAATAGGAGTCACCATGCATGGTTTGGCTGCATTTAACTGGAATCCATTTATGGGAAAGGACTGGGAACAAAGGAAGATCAGGGAATTCATGGAAAAAGACAAACCAAAAAATATATAAAAATGAAAAATAATAAAGACCGTTATCTTAAGGCTAAGGAAATGGTAAAAGAACTCAGGGAATTTTACAGCCATCTTTTTTCTTACATTCTTGTAAATATATTCCTTGCCGGAATAAATTATTACAGCAATCAATGGGGTTACCCATGGTTTCTCTGGGTAAGCTTTGGCTGGGGAATAGGTTTGATATTTAATGCCTTAAGGGTTTACAGACTTCATCCTTTTTATAATGATGAATGTGAAGAAAAAAAGATAAGAGAGTATATGGAAAAGGATAAACATCAGCGTTGGGAATAAGCTTATGAATGTAATCATCATAGAAGACGAAAAACCTGCGGCGAGAAGACTCAAACGAATGCTTTCGAGGCTTGGGATAGAAACAGAAACCATGCTTCACTCTGTAAAGGAATCTGTGAACTGGTTTAATTCAAATCCTCATCCGGACCTAATTTTTTTGGATATCCAGCTAAGCGATGGTATTTCATTTGAAATTTTTGAGCATGTAGAAGTGGAAAGCGCTATTATTTTCACTACGGCCTACGATGAATATGCCTTAAAAGCATTTAAGCTGAACAGTATAGATTATCTTCTCAAACCTATTGATGAAGAGGAATTAGAAACTGCAGTAGATAAGTTTAAAAATAACCGGAAAGCTACTTCAGATAATATTAATGTGCATGAATTGCGGTCTTTGTTAAATATTTCCTCCGGCAAAAAGTACAAGACGCGATTTACTGCACAGGTTGGACAGCATTTGAAATTAGTAGATATCTCAGAAATCGCCTGTTTTTATTCTGAAAATAAAGCAACTTTCATTCATTCGTTTTACGGAAGGAATTACTCTATAGACATATCACTGGAAAATCTTGAAGAAGAGCTGGACCCTAAAAAATTCTACCGTGTAAACAGAAAGTGCATCCTAAATATAGATGGCATAAAGGATATTATTTCCTATACCAATTCCCGTCTGGAAATTAAATTAAATAACTTCGAGGAATTCCAGATCATCGTAAGCCGTGAAAGGGTTAAAGACTTTAAAGACTGGTTAAATGCCTAAGCATTAAATGTTAAAATTGAAGTTTTTAAAACCTTATTACTTTTCTCTCCGTATATCTTGATATATAACTCTAAGTTTTTGATTTTAAATTCTGTTGTTCGATTTGTGACAATTTGATTTTTTGATTTTTTTGGTTGATTAAATGCCTGGGGTGGAATAACTCCCCCCGGAGATCTTCTTCGGGCATTTACAGTAAAAAGGCCCCGGATTTCCGGGGCCTTTTTAATATATTTATTTGAATCCTAAGGTGCTGCCGTAACCGCTCCAAGAACATATAATTGTTCCATAGTTGGAGATTCGCTACCGCCGGCTGGTTCAAGTGTAATTCCAAAGGCTTCTGATTCATTAGCGTTTTCCAGAGTGAAGATCTTATTATCATCAGCTTCGAAATCTTCCAATAGTCCTATACTGGTAGGAGTTAAAGGGTCCAGTTTAAGAGACCATACCTGATACACTTTTCCTCTTGGAGGTTCCGGAAGTTCTTTGGCATCTATATATGCTTTATTTTCTTCCTTATTCCAGTAGACTGCTGCATAAGCTTCAGGAGCTACCGTTTGACCCTGTAAGTTGGTTCTGGTAATTTCCTTGCTTCTTAGTACTGCAAGTAATTCCTGAGCTTTTTCAGCATTTTCGCGGGCATCGGCAATCTGTTGCTCCATTCTTGCAGATCTCGCTTTTTCGGAATTCAACTGTTGTCTTAGCTCATTATTATCATCAATCAGGAAGAATAGTCCAACTAATAACAATAAGCAAGCTGCCCATCCTATGTAGGATACCCAATGAGTTTTTCTTCTAACCGGTAGTGTTTTTACGTTTTTATTTGAAAGTTTTTGCTTTATACTCGCAAGTAATTCTTCAGGATTATAAGGTGCAGCCGCCGAAGCCAGCTGTTGGAGTGCCGCTTCTATCTCTTCGACTTCCTTTCTAACTTCAGGATGCTCTTTAAGTATCTCGCTTACTTCACGACTTTCTTCCTCTGTCAGGGCTCCATATACATAAAGCTCTAAAATTCCGGATGATATGTATTCTTCTATATTCATGTATTATTCTGCTAACATTTCACGTAACTTATTAATACAGGCCCGGTTCTTGGTTTTAACCGTACCCAGTGGCATATCAAGTTCTTCGGCTGTTTCCTTCTGAGTGAAACCTTTGAAGAATAATAAGTTAATAAGCTTTTTACAAACAGGCTTAAGAATGTTTATATATTTTGTAATTCCAATTGCATCTGCCTTAGACGAAAAATGTGTTTTATTCTCTAAAATATCTACGAAATTATCGGCTTTTAGGTTTTTCAGCTTATTTTTATGACTCCTGGATCTTAATTGATCTATTGAGGCATTTCTCGCGATATTCAATATCCAGGTAAAAAATCTTCCCTTACTGGAATTATAGGAAGACGCGTTTTCCCATATTTTTAGAAAAACATCCTGTAGGATCTCTTCAGCTATTTTTTCATCATTTACTATGCTATAAATAATACCGTAAATACTTTCTGAATATAATTGGTAAATACGTTCGAATGCCCGCTCATTACCATTTTGAAGTTCCAGAATTAAACCGTCCTGCTGCATATATATTTTTTGTGGTTTTAAAGATAAGTGATCCAACCAAATAAAAAAAGCGGCTTAAAAAGCCGCTTTTTTTCTAGATTATGTTTCAAAAACTATTATTCTGCTTCTATTACACCACAGCCCATACGTTTTCCTGCAGCTCCAGATGGTTGAGAAGTGAAATCATCTACTCCATTGTGGATAATAACTGCTTTACCTACAATATTTTTGTTGGCATCATCACAGTCAATACACCATTCATCTGTAGAAAAGTTTACATTTCCTTCTCCATTAGCTCCTACTTCAAAATTGCCGATATCTCCTTTGTGATATCCTTCAGAAGCTCCCCATTTGCCATGTGGCGCATCGGTTGGATTCCAGTGACCTCCTGCAGAAGTTCCATCTGCAGCAGAACAATCACCTTTTTCATGGATATGAATAGCGTGCTTTCCTTCTGCAAGACCGGTAATAGTCCCCGTTAGTGTTACTTCTCCGTCTTCTTCAGTGAATGTAAGTGTGCCTCCTAATTTTGAGTCACTTGCTGGCTGAAGTTCTACCGTAGCTGTCTTAGCTTCTTCGGTTTCCATGTCAGTTGCTGTCATTTCAGTATCTGACTGGTTTTCCATTTCATTTTCTTTTTTTTCGTTTTTACAGCCTGTTAAAAAAAGGCTTGCACAAAAAAACAATGATAAACTAATTCGTTTCATAGTGTTTCGATTGGTTTAATTTCAATAAATTATTAGTCTAAATTAAGCCTAATGTTAGGCACAGCCAAAGATTTAAGGATAGCTTAACATAGGAGCGGTGGCAATAATTTATGAATTTTTGCTTTTTAGTTTGGTGATAATTTCAGCCACAGAGGTCAATGTTTTGTGAACCGGGCATTTGTCGGCAATCTCAAGTAATCTGTTCAGTTGCTTTTCATCCAGCTCACTTTTTATTACTATTTCCCTCTGGAAAGTGTCAATTTTAGCTGATTTATCTTCGCAATTTTCACAATCTGAAGCGTATCTTTTATCATAACTCACATGGGTTTCTACCTTTTCGATCTCCCATTTTTTCCTTCTCGCATACATTTGTATGGTCATTGAAGTACAGGCCGCGAGCCCGCTGGAGACAAATCCATAAGGATTGGGACCTAATTCCATTCCTCCAAGGCTTTTTGGCTCATCTGCGATAAAATGATGTTTCCCAATACTAATTGTGGTAGTAAAACCTTCTTTCCCGAGTTCTGCAATGACCTGATGGTCTGTTATAACTTCTTCTTTCTCATTGAGATCAAGATATTTTTCGGCCCAGACAGCGATTATTTTTCCTGCATATTGTGAATCCCTCTTATTACTAAGCATGTGATCGGCGCCGTCCAGACTAATAAAGCTTTTAGGATGTTTTGCTGCTATGTACAACTTTTCTGCATGAGAGATAGGAACTATTTTGTCCTGAGGGGAATGAAGAATCAAAAGGGCAGTGCTGATCCCATTTAGGGCGGTTTGGTCGCTGTTTTTTTCCAGGTCTTTTATGAACTGTTCTTTTATTTTAAAACTTCTTCCTCCAATTTTTACTTCTGCGGAACCCTTCTCTGAAATTTCTTTTAAACTACCTGAAAAATGCTTCTGTACATGTTCCAGGCTCGACGGAGCGTTTATCGTGGCAATACATTTAATGGAAGGGATTGCCTTTGCTGCGAATAATGATGCAGCACCTCCAAGAGAATGGCCTATTAATATTTTTGGCGATTCATATTCCCGGGATAAAAATTCGGACGCCGCCATAAGATCCTCAACATTGCCTGAAAAATTAGTATCAGGGAAATCTCCCTCGCTTTCACCCAATCCGGTAAAATCGAATCTCAAAACGGCATAGCCCTGCCTTGACAGACTTCGACTGATATTTGTAGGAGCATGAAAATTTTTATTACAGGTAAAGCAATGCGCGAATAGAACATAAGTATGGGGATTTCTTCCAGTGGGTAGCTCCAGAATCCCTTTCAGCTCTATAGACTCTGAATTTTTAAAACTTACTTTAATACTTTCCATATTCTCAAATTTCTCTTTTTAAGATAGGGTTTTCCTTTGAAAATAGAACAAAAAAGCTGCCAGGGATGACAGCTTAGAAATTAAAATTTGTAGGGGTTTTTCGTTTTATAACTTTTTGATCTTAATATCTTTAAAAGATACTTTATTGCCATGATCCTGTAATGCTATATGGCCTGATTTACTGGTTCCAAAATCTTCCCATTCTTTAAATTTTGATTTAGCCACCATTTCTTTCCAGGCTTCACCTTCAACAGGGAATTCTACAACCCGGGTTCCATTAAGCTCAACCCAGCCTTCATTGGCTTCATGATCTATATGGATCACCTCCTTATTCCATTCGCCTGCAGGTTTGGTTACGTCTTTACCTGGAGGAACCATATCATAAAGAGCTCCCGCGGTGCGGTTAGGCCCGTTCTTGGCATCGGGATGTCTCTCATTATCCAGTACCTGAATTTCTGGCCCTGTGTAATAAGGTTCGTTGTATTTTTCCATTTCCTTTACACCCCACATGATACCGCTGTTTCCACCTTCGGAGATTTTCCATTCCAGAGAAAGCTCAAAGTTTTCAAAGGATTCTTTGGTGATAATGTTTTCTGAAGAGGATCTGCCTTCAGCAGGAGTGAATACAATCGCATTGTCTTTTACCTGCCATTGGTCAGAAATACTATCCTCTTTATTATAGACTTTCCAGCTATCAAGGTTTTCACCATTAAAAAGCGATTGCCATTCCTGTTGTTCGTTTGTGTTTTCTGAAACCATTTCATCATTTTCTACAGGGGTTGTTTCTGCAGAGTCTTTATTTTCATTTTTACAGGCTGTAAATGCAAATACAGCACAACCTAAAATTAAAAGTGTTTTTTTCATTATTGGTCGGTTTTTAGTCCTAAAATTCGTTTTAATTTATTTTCGTCGATCTCAGATCCGGCAAAATCGTCGAATCTTTTTTGTGTAGCCTCTATAATATGTTTCTGAATAAAGGGAGCGCCTTCTCTTGCTCCCTGTTCCGGTGATTTGATGCAGCATTCCCATTCCAGTACAGCCCAGACATCACAGCCATATTCTGTAAGTTTGGAAAAGATAGTTTTAAAATCTACCTGTCCATCTCCAGGATGACGATATCTTCCGGCCCTGTCTCTCCAGTCGGCATAACCTCCAAACATTCCTTTTTTCCCAGTTGGATTAAATTCGGCATCCTTTACATGGAACATCTTGATATATTCGTGGTAGTAATCTATATATTCAATATA
Organism: Christiangramia sp.; assembly: GCA_024635735.1. Classification (GTDB taxonomy): domain Bacteria; phylum Bacteroidota; class Bacteroidia; order Flavobacteriales; family Flavobacteriaceae; genus Christiangramia. The sequence continues at coordinate 11,003 of JAGXII010000112.1, forward strand.
ATCCAGTTGCTGCAATATAAAGTGGCTTGGATCATAAAGTATATTTACTCTTTTATGGTTGTTGGTGGCATCCAGGAATCTTTCAAAGGTTACACCATCATGAAGATCTTCTCCCGGATGGATCTCGTAACAAACATCTACGCCATGCTCATCAAATTCATTTAAAATAGGCATCCATCGTTTTGCAAGTTCTTCAAATCCCATTTCCAGTAATCCCTCGGGACGCTGTGGCCAGGGATGCGCGGTATGCCATATTAACGAACCGCTAAAAGTTCCGTGTACGTTAAGTCCTAAATGCCGACTTGCTTTTGCGGCATACATGAGTTGCTGTACCGCCCAGTCGGTTCTTTTCCTGGGATTATTCTTATAATCATCTGGCGCGAAATTATCGAACATGAGATCATAAGCAGGGTGAACTGCTACAAGCTGTCCCTGTAAATGTGTACTAAGCTCTGTGATTTGCAGACCGTAGGACTCCACTTTTCCTTTTAATTCGTCACAATAAGTTTTACTTTCGGCCGCTTTTTTCAGATCGATAAGGCGGGTTTCCCAGGTGGGTATTTGTATTCCTTTATATCCTAATTCTGAAGCCCATTTACATAATCCTTCCAGTGAGTTGAAAGGTTCTTTATCATCCATGAACTGAGCCAGAAATACGGCCGGTCCTTTAATAGTTTTCATAATTTAATTTTTGGATTAGTCTTTCATTTTTACCCAAACGTTGCCCTTTTTATGAGAAGCAACCGTTTTTTCTATAAAGTTCATTCCACGCAATCCGTCATTCAATAGGGGATAAGCTCCCTCAAATTTTGTCTCCTTATTAATAGCATTGGCGATTCCCAGATAAATATTTCCCATAGAATCAAATATTCCTTCGGGATGTCCCGGAGGTAGTTTAGTTCCTTCCAGTGAAAAGTCACTGTTATAAACATGACCAGGTTTTAATACCTGTAGCGGTTTATCTTCTTTAAGCAGATAAAGATAATTAGGGTTTTCCTGTTCCCATTTTAAACCTCCTTTATCTCCATAGACTTTTACCGTAAAGTTATTTTCTTCCCCGGTAGCTATCTGGCTGGCTCTTAAAACACCTTTGATTTTTTCAGAAAATCTAAGAAGAACGGTACCGTCAATATCCATTGGGTTGTCTTCATAAAGGTAATTCAGGTCTGCCAGGATCTCATGGATCTCCAATCCTGTAACATATTCGGCCATATTAAAAGCATGGGTGCCTATGTCTCCAATGCAACAGCTTATTCCCGATTTTTCAGGATCCAGTCTCCAGGTAGCCGCTCTTTTTTCCTTGTCGTGAATCAGGGGATTGATCCATCCCTGATAGTATTGAACATCTACCTTCTGGATTTTCCCGATTTCACCATTTTTGATCATGCTTTTCATTTGCCGTACCATTGGATAACCTGTATAGGTATAGGTAACGGCAAATATGGCGTTAGCTTTTTCCTGTGTCTGTTTTAAAATCTTCGCCTCTTCATAAGTAGTGGTTAAAGGTTTTTCACAGATTACGTTATACCCGTTTTCCAGCAATTGCTTGGCCATAGGGAAATGCAGAAAGTTAGGTGTAAGCACTGAAACTACCTGTATTCTTTCCGATTCCGGAAGCTGACCTTCTTTTTGGACAAAATCATCCAGGTCCTTGTATACTCTGTTTGGATTTAATTGTAATTTTTTAGCAAAATTGAGACTTTTCTGATGCTCAGGATCAAAAACGCCTCCTACTAATTCATACTTATCAAACATGGAAGATGCCACTCTGTGAAGAATTCCAATAAGAGATTCTTCCCCGCCTCCTAATATTCCAAGTCTAATTTTTCCCATAAATCTTTAAATTTTATATTTCTATTTCGGTTTTGTCGATTTTTTCATTTTTGAAAAATATAGCGAAAAGTATCATCACGCCAAAGGCAAATGCAGCAGGGAATAACCATATGGAATCCCATTCATGCAATTTTTCACCAAGTAAATTCGCGTCACTAATTAATCCGGCTACATAGAATCCTATTAACATACCAACTCCATAGGTTGCTAATGTTATAAGTCCCTGTGCCGAACTTTTAAACTTTTCACCCGCTTTAAAATCGGTATAGATTTGACCTGCCACAAAGAAGAAGTCATAACAAAGTCCGTGAAGAGCAATACCTATTATAAGCATAAAAATAAGTTCTCCGGTATCGCCATAGGCAAATAAGACATATCGTACAGTCCATGCCAGCATACCTGCAATGATGGTCATCTTGAAACCAAACCTTTTAAAGAAAAAGGGTAGTAGCAGCATAAATAGAACTTCTGATGCCTGCCCGATGGTCATTAATCCCGTTGGATTTTCCACGCCAATTTCAGAAAGAAATAAATTCGCATTCTGATAATAGAAAGCCAGTGGAATACAAATAAGAATAGACGCCAGGAAGAAAACAAGGAAATTCTTTTCTTTAAGCAATCCAAGAGCATCAAGACCAAGGGTTTCTACAATACTTACTTTTTTGGAACGATCTACAGTAGGCGGAGTTTTAGGTAATGTAAAACTAAAAAGCCCTAAAACGGCAGAAGCTATTCCTACCATTAAGAATGTATTTCTTAACATACCATCTTCCCTGGCTGCAGGAGCATCCCAGAAGAAAATGTAACTAATAACAAGTCCTGCTACTATCCATCCAATAGTTCCGAAAACCCTGATAAAAGAAAATTCCTTTGCAGGATCTTTCATTTGGTTAAAACTTACTGAATTCACCAGTGCCAGAGTAGGCATATATGCGATCATATAAGCGAGAACCAGAGGATAAAACTCTGCAAAATCTATACTTACATACATAAAGTACATTAATATGGCTCCTGTAATATGAAGGAAGCCAAGTATTTTTTCAGCGTTGAAAAACCTGTCGGCTATTAATCCAATAATAAAAGGAGCAATAATAGCTCCCCAGGATTGAGTTGAAAATGCGGTAGCTATCTGGCCACCGGTTGCGCTTAGGTTGTAATCTAGAAATGTTCCGAGGGTTACAAACCAGCCTCCCCAGATGAAGAATTCAAGAAACATCATTAGGGAAAGCTGAAATCTAACTAATTTTTTCATTATTGAGAGGGGTTGTTGGTTAATTATAATTATAAACTGTTTCCGGCTTCAATCAGTAATTCTTTAGTAGCCATAATACCTTCTTCAGGGGAAAGTCCGGTTCCTTCATATTCGATACCTATGTATCCATGATAGCCGGCATTCTTAACAATTTGAAGCATTTTTTTGAAATCGATTAGCGTTTCCTGCCCCTGTTCATCAAACTCATAGGATTTGGCACTAACAGCCTTGGCGTATGGCATCATTTTTTGAACCCCTTCATAACGTGGGTATTCTTCAATGCATTTAGCATCCCATCTTTCTCCATTCTCGCGCTTAAGACAGAAATTACCAAAGTCGGGGAGAGTCCCGCAATTTTCCATATTTACCTGTTGCATAACTTGTACCAGAAGATCGGCATTAGAAGAAAGGTAACCATGATTCTCAACGAGGATATTTACATTTTTATCCTTAGCATAGGTTGAAAGTTTTTTAAGTGCATCGGCTGAAGCATTTTTCCATACTTCAGGATCATCGCCACCAAAAAGATTTACCCTTATAGAATGGCAACCTAAATAACTTGCGGCATCCACCCATTTCTTGTGATTTTCAACTGCCTTATTTCTTTCAACAGAATCATTTATCGCAAGATCACCTTCATCATCAACCATTATCAGTAAACTTTTCACTCCGTATTTTTCGCTGTTGGCCTTTAGGCTGTCCAGTAC
>JAGXII010000113.1 GCA_024635735.1 Christiangramia sp.
GTACAGAGATTGGTTTGGTTATAAATCCCTTCAGGCCGGGATAATCTTTAAGTCGTTCCTTGTCTGATTCAGAAATAGAAGAAGAAACTATATAAATGTGTGATCTACTGTAAAGTTCGGGGAATAGGGTTTCCATAGCTTTTAAAAACTGCCAGCCATCTATAATCGGCATATTGATATCTAACATAATAATTTCAGGAAGTTCCATCTCAGAATTGCGAAACCCTGAAAGAGCTGCTTCAGCATTTTTGAAGAAAGTGGCATTTTTAAATACACCGGCCTTCTCTATCATCTTCTTACAAATCTTACGATAGATTTCATCATCATCTATAACACACACCGACTTCCTCATAGGTTCTATTTAAAATATACGCTGAAACAGGTTCCCTGCCCGACTTCACTTTCCACCTTTACCTGCCCTCCCATCGCGTTCACCTGATTGCGGGTGATAAATAATCCAATTCCTCTGGAATCTTTGCGGCCAGAGAAGGTTTTATAAAGTCCGAAGACCTTATCTCCATGTTTTTCCATATCTATTCCAATTCCATTAACACATACTTCGAGAACCCAGTTATCATCTTTCTTACTTCCTGTAAGCACCACTTCAGGTTTTCTGTCGGGATGATTATACCTGAGAGCGTTAGTTATGAAATTGAGCAGGACGCTTTCAAGATAGGCAGGATTAAAATACACTTTCATATCTTCCGGAATATTCTTCACGATTTCAGCTTCCATAGAATCTATCTGGAGACTAAGCACCGCCAGAGCCTTATCTATATATTTTGAAACTTCAACTTCTTCTGCCCTGATCTCGAGATTGGTATTTATAGAAACCACTTCATTAAGATCGTATAAAGTCTCGTTCAGACTTTTTGAAACTTTTCCCAGAAGACTTATATAATTATCCTTTTCTTCAGGGCTCTCTTCAGTTTCGTATAATTCGAGAATTGATTCCAGGTTACTTGAATGAGATCTGAGATTATGAGAAACGATATAAGCGAAATTAAGCAGCCTCTTATTCTGCTCCATCACAAAATCATAAGATTTCATCAAATTAAGCTCTGCCTCTTTTTTCCCGGAAATATCACGGAGATTCACCACAAAGCCCCGGATATTTTTTTCTTCCAGCATATTGGTAAGTGTCGCATTCATCCAGATCCAATGTCCTTCTTTAGCCTGCACGCGAATTATTATTTCTGAAAGAGGAGTTCCGGCAGCTACCTTTGATCTTCGAAGCTTGTTTAATAACTGGATTCTTTCTGCAGGATGAATAAGTGATAAGACTTTATTTCCTGAAAGATCCAGTGCTTCATAACCGGTAATTCGTTTAAGAGAAGGAGAGTTATAGACTATTTCCCCGTTTTTATTGATAATAAGAATGATCTCATTAGAATTCTCCACGAGAGAACGATAGCGTTTCTCATTTTCCTCCAGCTCCTGTTTCGCTTTAATCCGTGCCGAAATATCCTCAACAAGTGCTATATGTGAGGTCGCTTTTTCCCCCACTTCCCATAGCGGTGAAACGTTCAGTCTTATCCAGATAGTTTTCCCGTCTTTACGTTTAAGTCGTTTCTTAAGATTATATTCCCTGATCTCATTTTTCCGCAACTGTTGCATAAGGGCGGTATTCTCGGTAAGATCATCGGGATGGGAAACCATTCTATAATCCATCAGCCTCAGTTCTTCATTTGTATAGCCCAGTAATTCCTGAAACCACCTGTTGGTATCCTGGATCATCCCGGTATTTGAATCTACCTGGGCGATTCCTATAGCCGCCTGATTAAAGATCGTTCTAAACCGCAGTTCACTCCTGGAAAGTGCTCCGGCCTGCTCCCGAACACGCGCTTCAAGTATTGCGGGTTGCTTCGCAATGCTGTAAACCAGATATCCAAAGGCACCCGATAGTAATAGGATCACGATACTTAGCGGGAACAGGCTGTAAAGTGGTTGTAAGGGATCATCAGGAACCACATATAGTTTCCAGTTTCCGTCTGGTAGTAGAATTTCTTCGGAATAAGATTCGTCAAGATTTACAGGGGTGTCCAGTAGAAAAATCTCTTTTTGATCTTGAGGATCCAGTTTAGAAAACTGAAAATGATATTCTCCCCCGGAAAGAGCTTTAATTCCGGACTGTTCGATAAGATTATCAAAATTGATCAAAACGGCAGAAAACCCCCAGAATTCATTATGTATAAAAACAGGAAGTCTTCCCACTATCGCATATCCGCCCTGCTTAAGTTTCAGGGGTCCTGCAAAGAACATTTTTCTTCCTTTTATAGCAATTTCCGCTTCCTTGTTTCGTGTACTGTCGGCTAGAATATCATAGCCAATAGCTTCGGCATTAGGCTCATAAGGATACACCTGGGTGATCACTCCATTGGGAACAATTTCTACGGCATCGATATTGGGATTGTTATCGACGAGCCGCGAAGCGATGGCATCAAAATTATCTATTTCCCCATCCTCATCTATTTGTAGCGCGAGAGAAAGAGCCGCGGAATAACTGTATTTGAGGGACTAATTAATATTCTGTTCAACAATATTAATAATCCCCGACATTTCCCGCTGACGACTTTCCTGAATAATATGATAGCGTTGCCAGAGGATAAAAAGACCCAGGAAAAGTAAAAAGGCAAAGGAAAGCAGCCCGACTAGGAATGGTTTTCGGCGTTTTGGAGCGATAAGATTTAGTTTCATAGTTCTCCTTTTACAACAGGCTGTCTGTATCGGGGAGCTATTTATTTTTTCGGATTGCAAATATATCTAATTAGCTCAGAATTTGAAGATTAATGGATGCTAAATAAAAAAACCCGGGCCATGCGGCTCCGGGTTACAAGTTAGATAAAAGCACTCCTAGCGCTATTAAACAGAGAGTACACCTATCCGATTATTATGAGTTTAAAAATGTTTGGAGAGACTTATACCTGCGCCAAATACAGGCTTGGCAACATTGGAGAACTCAGTTCCCAGAAGGATATTAAGATTAAAAGGTTCCTTTAAAAGTCCCATTTCATAGTTTACATAGAGTTCCTCCCTGTCAGGGACATAATATCTGAAATAGGCCCCTTCCTTATGCACGTGAGAGATTAAAAGTTTATAGGGATAGCTATAAAAATAGCTGCTAAAAATACCTGCAATTCCAATATGGTGAGCAAGGAATTTGTTTCCTACTATATAGCCCTTTTCCTTATCATAATCAAAAAAGGGTACTCCTAATATCCTTTGTTGATAGGTCCAGCCTGATTCATAAGTTAAAAAATTATTGAAATATTGATCTTGTTTATGAGGTGCGGAACTGTTTATACTTTGATTCCGGGTATAATAGAACTCATAAATCGCAGAATTAATTAAGGAAGTTTTTTCTTTCCTTTCATAGTAAATTCCATATCGGCCATCAGGGAAATTAGCATAGCGACTACCTGTTCCATCTTCAAAAAAATGATTATAAATAAAACCAAGGTCAAATTGCCTAAAATCTTTAGTCAAATATAGCTCATAGGTTCCAAGATGGCTACCCGCCACATTTACCTGATCGCCGGGATTAGCATCTTCACCGCCTTCCCTTCCGGTTATAACTCTCAAATATTCAGAGAAACTAGTTGGTTGTGGCCCCCATGTTGGGGAATCTCCTCCCATTGGGCAAAATGCTTGATTCCGGCTTTGAGACTCCAGTCACTTTTAAAATTATATAAAAGGTAAAGACTTTTGTAGTGTAGCCTGGTTCCTTTTACATAACGGTCATCCCCCATTAAATACTCATTCCAGGAAAATTCAAAACCCAGTTTTTTATTCTTATTAAAATAAATAGGTTCTGAAGATTTGATCTGGATACCCGGTAAAGGCCTTGCATTTAAAGACCAGGCAAAATTTTCATTGGTAGCACTCAGGCCATCATAAAGCTCCTCTTTTTGTTTCCTCCCGGCGATCACTTCTAACCAGGAATATTTAAAGTCGGCGTATAATTCATCTATGAAGACTTCATCCTTAACCGCGTCCTGGTATAAAATTCCTCCGCCAATTTCCAGGCCGGAATTTTTAGAGAAATCATAATTCATTTTTCCGCTAATCCAGCCATCGAAATTAGTTTCTTCAGAAACTCTTCCACGCTGATTCGAATAAAACCAGAATGGCAATTTATCTTTATTAGAATAATAGCCTTCCAGGTTGATACTTCCGGAATATTCTACTTGGGAAAAAACAGGATCGACTGCTGAAATAAGTAGCAGGAAAAGGAATAATATTTTATGTTTCAAAAGAGTAATTTGTATTAAAAGAAAAAGCTGAAAGCAATCAGGGGCTTTAAGCTTTAAGCAATAAGCTTTTTAAAATTGGTCTTAATCAATAAAGTTATACCTCAATTAAGCCCCGTCACTGCGAGGGCGTGAAACGATTGAAGCAGTCTCCTCCTAGAAGTATGAAATACGAATTAATTAATTTTGAATATTGAATATTGAATTTTTGAATTCCAATCAGGAGATTGCTTCTCCGCCAGAGGCGGATCGCAATGACTTTGAAATTAGATGTACGAAGTTAGATGTACGAATAACAATTAAAAACGAACAACCGGACAACAGACAACCCACAACTGAAAACAGACAACACCCTTCGACAGGCTCAGGGCGACAACCAACAACAGACAAACCACAACAGAGAACGCACAACTGAGAACAGAGAAAAGTCAGTTTTCATGGGATATTTAAGAAAGAACTCAAAACCTGATTCCTGTCATATTTTAGAAACTACTCCTACCGCAACTTTGTAATGATTTTAAAAAGCAATTAATATGAAAACTTACGCAAAACTAAAATTTCTGATCGCAGCTCTTGTTTTTGGCTTCGGAATAAATTTTTACACCCACGCCCAGACCTATAAATTAAACAATAAAGTTTCCAGTCTTATTGTAGATGGAACTTCAAATATCCATGACTGGGATATGAGGGCAGAAAACTGTGGCGGAATCCTTAGCACCGAAATGGAGGATGGCAGCCTGGAGGAAATTGAAAAACTTGAATTTTCGGTTAGGGCAGAAAGCCTGAA
>JAGXII010000114.1 GCA_024635735.1 Christiangramia sp.
CATCTCCACCATAAAAGTAGATTCACCCATCGAAATATTATCGCTGGCACCAACCCTGGTGAAGATCTTATCTACAAGGCCTATTTCAGCCGACTTCGCCGGGACAAAACTGCCCATTTGAGCCATTAAAACAATAAGCGCGGTTTGTCTCAAAATAGCCGACTTACCACTCATATTTGGCCCGGTGATCATGATCACCTGCTGCTCTTCCCTGTCCAGGTGCAGGTTATTGGTCACATATATCTCTCCTGCCGGCAGTTGCTTTTCGATCACGGGTTGACGACCCTCTTCAATATCCAGGGCGTAAGTATCCACAATTTCAGGCTTGCAATAGTTTTCGGCCTGTGCCTGCTGTGCGAAAGAACACAGGCAGTCCAGCCTGGCGATCAATCTTGCATTTTGCTGAACGGGATCTATATAATCTCCCATCCAGGCGATCAGTTTTCCGAAAAGTTCCTGTTCCAGTTGCAGGATCTTCTCCTCGGCGCCAAGGATCTTAGACTCGTATTCCTTCAACTCTTCTGTGATATACCTTTCGGCATTCACCAGCGTTTGCTTGCGCGTCCACTCTTCGGGCACCTTATCTTTATGGGTATTCCGCACTTCTATATAATACCCGTACACGTTATTATTTCCAATCTTCAGGGAAGAAATACCGGTAATTTCGGTTTCCCTTTTAATCATTTCATCCAGGTAATCTTTTCCGGAAAAAGCGATATTTCTAAGCTCGTCCAGTTCCGAAGAAAAGCCTTTGGCGATCACATTCCCCTTCTGAACATTCACCGGTGCTTCTTCACTGATGCTTTCTGAAATTTTCTTCCGAAGCAATTCACAGGAATGCAGCTTATCCCCTATCACCTTCAAGGCTTCATTCTCACTTTTTGTAGCTTTTTCCTTTACCGGAATGATGGCATTCAGTGAGTTCTTAAGCTGATTGACCTCACGCGGACTTATTTTTCCCGTGGCTACTTTGGAGATCAGGCGTTCCAGGTCACTTATTTCCCGAATCTGATCCTGGATATCGCCAAGCTCTTCAGGGTGTTTAATAAGAAAATCAACCACCTGAAGTCTTTTTTCAATAAGATCGGCATTCTTAAGAGGCAATGCCAGCCAGCGTTTTAATAGCCGGCCGCCCATAGGAGAGATCGTCTTATCGATAACGTCAAGAAGAGTGACCGCATTCGCCGCGTAGGAATGATATAATTCCAGGTTGCGAATCGTAAACCGGTCCATCCAGACGTATTCCTCCTCGGCGATACGGTTGATGCTGCTTATATGCTGAAGCCGGTGATGCCTGGTTTCGGCAAGGTAATACAACACGGCCCCGGAAGCGATAATGCCTTCCTCCAGATGATCTATCCCGAAACCTTTTAGCGACTTCGTCTGAAAATGTCCGTTTAAAGTCTCTTCGCCATAATCACTTTTAAAGATCCAGTCGTCCAGGTAAAAACAATGCATGTCTTTCCCGAAATGCTCATTAAACTCCTTTTTATACTTCTTCTGAACAAGAATCTCACTGGGACCAAAATTTTGAAGCAGCTTATCTATATACTCATGGTTTCCCTGCGCACACAGAAATTCCCCGGTTGAAACATCTAAAAAAGAGACTCCAAGGTTCTTTTTTCCGAAGTGGACCGCACAGAGAAAATTATTCGATTTGCTTTGCAGAATATCGTCGTTCATCGCAACTCCCGGCGTCACCAGTTCGGTTACCCCACGTTTTACGATGGTCTTGGTCATTTTTGGATCTTCCAGCTGGTCGCAGATCGCCACCCTCTGTCCGGCCTTTACCAGCCTGGGCAAATAGGTATTCAAAGAATGATGCGGAAATCCGGCCAGTTCCATTCTCTCGCCGCCATTATTCCTGTTGGTAAGCACAATATTTAGAATTCGTGCGGCCTTTACGGCGTCTTCCCCAAAGGTCTTGTAGAAATCCCCTACCCTGAACAGCAACAAGGCATCGGGATATTTCAGCTTGATGCTGTTATACTGCTTCATTAAAGGAGTTACCTTCTGGGATTTCTTTGCGGCCAATTTTCCGGAGTTTAATTGATCGCTAAAGTAACCAATCTGCTTTTTTTCAGGAAAATTTTTCGCCCGTAGTTATAAAGGGTTTTTAAACATTAAGCTCATTCAGAAACCTAAGCATTTTTCAGCATATTTAACGAGAGCTTTTCCGCAGGTTTAAGATTTTGAAGTCTGTTATATTTCCATAGAAACCAGACCGCGAAAACAGGGAAACCAGGGGCACCATGATTCCGAATTCGCCTATAAAATATCTCGTCTTTCCCTTATCACTCCATTGAGCGTGGCATGAAAAACAACACAGGGTCAGAGGTGGTGGGACTGCAACCTGAGCCAAGTTCTTCTCCCAGGGCAATCAAAATCCAAATTACAACAAGTATAATTTCACCAATCGCGTAAGCAGATAGCGGGTAACTCTGTTTTCTACCAGAAGCCTTTGGCGGATATTTCTGAAAAATGAATCAAATCAATAGTTTTTAAGTTCATCGGCTATCAATTTTTTAAGTCCTTCTGCTTTTGTAATGAGCAGACTACTTATGAAATCAATATTCACAGAGGTGTAAAAGGAGATATGCTTTACACGATTATAGAATTCTTTGTCTTCTTTAATTGTATTTAGATTAAAACTTACTCCATTATATAATTCCGCGGGATCAGGATTCATTAAATTAGAACCTTCAGGCATACCATTAAGGTGGCCTATGGCCGACCTTTCGGTTTCTTTTAAACTTAGATTATAGGATGATACAATTTGCCGATAATCTTCAACTTCAGTTTGGTAGTTAGCCAGTGCCTTTTTAAGATTTTCTGATTTAATGTATGATAATTTACCTGTACTAAGGATTTCACTATAGGTAGGAAAGGTTTGAGAGTAATCCATAATCCAACCCACCCGGGTTATGGCCGTAATAAACATGGTAGAATCGGTTACCTTTTGTTCGTCGATTGATTTAAGAATATAATCTGCCCAATCTTTTCGAGACCTTAAGCCACTTTGTTGTTCTATTAGATTATCGATATCCGCTTCAACGTCTAACTTAAGATTACTCAACAAGACCCTGGTTTCTTTACGTTCTATGCGGTCCTGGTTCCAATTGTTGATTTGGAGCGCGATCAAAATCCCTATTACTACAAGAATTATTTCACCTATAGCATATACCAGATATCTTGTAAATCTATTTTCAGCGAGTAAATTCTGGCGGTTATTTCGGAAAAAACTAAGCATGTCTATTATTTAAATTCTCAATTAGATTTCTGTTTCTTTAATCAATTGCAGCATGGTTTTTCTTGCTTCCCTAAGCCTTCTTCTGGTGGTTTTGTACATATATAATTTGTCATCGATATAATTCTCAAATCAGGAATCAGACAATAGGATTTTGTTTGCATTAAAAATAGTAGATGACCTGTAATCAAACTCTTCTGCTTTGGTATCGACATTTCGGAGAGACCCGTTTTCCTTTAAATACACAATGATTTCTTCTCCTGTTTTCTCCGTGCGGTATTGCACTTCTACCATTTCATTTTGTTGCCGGGACCATTTGTAAAGAAGTAGTTTTAATCGCTCGCTTTTTAGATTCGCAATGCTTCCGGAATTATTCAAATTATTTAATAAATATTCACTCGGTTTCCAGCTGGGAGATGCAAGGGCCTTGCTGAGTAAAATATCCAGGGAATCTATAGGATACTCTGAAGGTTCGGGAGCAAATCGATCGAATACCGTTTCCAGTGAAAATATCACCTTATCTACCTCAACAGCTATAGAATCCAGATCTTTCAGGTTATCCTGAAATTCTCCTCTAAGGTTTATAAGAAGTTCCCTTTCCTGGGAAGCCAGTTTTCGTTGTTCATTCCATTGGTTAACCTGCAACGCGATCAAAATCCCTATTACCACAAGGATTATTTCGCCTATGGCATATTTTAGATACTTTGAAGTCTTTCCTTCACTAATAAGGTTTTTGCGGATGTTACGAAAGAGTTTTATCATCGTACTAATTATTGCTTTTGGAATTCTAATATTTCCCTTTATATTTTATAACTAACAGCAAACCAGTGATGCTTGCCGTTTCTTTCAATTGAAATATTCCTTTTTTAGCACAATTTCACAACCCAGTTTCTGATTGATAACTCTCTGGTCCTGTAGCGCGGATTCGGGCAACGCTTTTACATTCGCCATAAGCAGAATAAACTACATTGATGGGTTTAACGGTTCCGTTATTTAATGTTGGGTATTTATAGGTGGTCTTGGTATATTGAATATCACTACACGGGTGGCGTTGCCTATCTTGGTTTCCATAAAACTCCACAAAATCCACCGAATCACTGCTAAGCCCTTTAAATTTTGAGGGCACTAAAATCTTACCAATAAATTCTGTTTGCTCGGTAGCAATATCCGTAACCCAAGCCCCCCACCAGTGGTCATTATCAGCATCACTCACTGCGCCCAAATCCCACACGCGGAGTTGGTACATGCGTCCTTCTTGCCAGTTATAATTAATACGGCAAGACCATCCACTGCCTTCATGACCAAAGGAACTGGAAGTTCCATCAGGGGCGCTTGCGGCATTTTTTGCATTCCATATTGAAAAAAGTGCAATCTTCGTGTTTTCGCAATTATTGTTAGTCACTGTTTGTAAGCCCATATAGGCCGCATCACCGCCAACAAACCAATATTGATGTGCCCAATAATAGGTAGGAGCTTCTTTTTCTATAGTTAAATAAAAGTCCAAATTATAATAACCTATCTTTTGTCCTTCTGCATCTGTTGGTTCTGGGGGATACTTAAAAGACGCTGAGGTCATCCCACAGGGAGATTTAAAATCTGGGCCACCGTTTTGGGCGAAAGCTAAAGTACTAATGATTAACAGTGATAGTTTGAAGGCAATCTTTAAAGTTTTCATAAGTGTTGGTTTAAATTGCTTAAAAATTATCTACCTCGCATTCAACCCAAATGTATTTTGCACGGCTTCGTACCAATCGTCATCGTTTGTAGCATTCCAATCAATCCATTGTTCATCAGTCATAGAAGCTCTCCATGCAATAAATGGTTCTGCATCTGGGCCAACAGGATGTCTTAATTTCCAAGTATTGCTTTCTGCAATTTCCAAAATTTTGTCAGCCACAAGTTTAGGTGGTGTTGGTGTTTGAAGTGATGCTGAAAAAAGGCCTGCCAAACGTTTGGAATTTGGATAAATTGATTTTTCATCTACTGAAATATTATTTGCCATTTGTGTATTGATGATGCCTGGTTCTACGATGGCAACCTTAACATTAAATGGTTTCATTTCTTGGGCAAGTGCTTCACTAATAGCTTCAAGCGCAAATTTACTTGCTGCATAAGCACCCAAAGGACTATTGGCAATTTTACCTGATATTGAAGCGACATTAATAATGCAACCTTTTTTGTTTTTTCGCATGCTTGGCAGCAAAGCTTTTGTAGATCTTAGTACCCCCAAATAATTGGTGTTCATAACGGATTGAAAATCGTCAATCGACATCTCTTCAATTGAGCCATGACGTTCAATCCCAGCGTTATTAACAAGTACATCCATTGAACCGTGTTTTTGTAAGATATCATCCATGCATTGCTTTACGGAAGCATCAGAATCGACATCCAATTTAGATATTGTGATGTCCAAAGATTCATTTTTGATTTTTTGTTTAAAATCGGAAGCTGACTCGAGGTTACGCATAGTGGCAAACACCTTATAGCCTTCGCGACCGAATGTTAATGCTGTTTCAAGGCCAATGCCTTTGCTTGTTCCTGTAACGAGTACTGTTTTCATAATTTATTTTTTGTTTTTGGAAAAACTAATTTACATATAGCGGTACCAACGACAATTAATTCAAAATTTAAGATTCGCTTACATACACTACACTTTAGCATACCCTTGCCTATGGTAAAAACCAATCTTTAAACATCTACTTGCATCGATACGGTAATCGGTCTCAACACGGTGTGCCTTTTTTGTGCTTCTAAGCTGACCGGACTTTCAAGCATTGCTTTAAACTTTTCCATATCCGTAACTTCGGCTACGATTACTATCGAATTGGGATCATCCGTATCCTGAAAGGTTTTAAAATTGGAAATAGAGGGTGTAAATAATTTTACCCGATCTGGATGTCCTTTAAGCCATGTGTTGAAATCGCCTACTTTGTGACGTGCTACTATTGTTGTCATAGTATTGTAATTTAAATTGTTATTGCCTACTATATTCGGTTTTCGGCTTGCTCCGTTTTAGTTTAAAATTTAATTAGTTTCTGCATCCGCAAGTCCCTTGGTATCAACATACTGCTAGAATGCGATCACTTTCCCATCTTTTAATGTCCAGAGATGTGCCGCCTGAAAGTTATATTCTTTTCCTGTATTTTTATTTTTCCCGATATAGCGCAGCGTAGCCAACACCTGGTTATTGCTCATTTCGTGACGCTGAATGTCTTCCAGTTTAAAATATTCATTATCTGCCCCAATTCGTGCAAAAACACCTTTAAGTACTGCATCTGGGCCCACATATGGATTTCCATCTGCATAGGTATTTCCTTCTGCTTCGTTCCAAATAATATTTTCGTCCATCAGGGCAACGGCACCAGGAATATCTCCCGAGCTAAAGTCTTTATATAAAGTTGCGATAACATCCATATTTCCCGGGTCAGAAATTAATCCCAACTACTGCATAAACACCATACTATCCATAAAATCCTGTTCCTGCGCTATTTTACCGTTTTTCATTTTTACAAGGGTTACCCCATCTACATCTACCGTTTTACCGGTGGCCGGAATTCCGAAGAAATCACCTGTATGAGTACCTTTAAAATTCCATTGCTTAACAATTTTATCGCCCTGTCCAAAAACATCTTTTATTGTAAAAGTTATATCAGAAAATCCCGTTAAATAATTCTGGTAATAGGCCTTAAAACCTTCAATACCCACAATATTTTCGGGACTGGTTACAAGTACTACGTTGGGATCGAAATTTTGATTGTTAATCTTATCTATTTCACGTTTGTTTACAATATCATCCCAAACCTGGGTATACATTTTTATATTTTCCTGAGTGGTGTTCTTTTGAGCAAAAGATGGTAAAAAACTCAAAAAGGCAAGTGTTACTAATGCGGCAAATGAATTTTTCATAAGACTGGTTTTATAAATTTATTTAGCTGTGTTTTCGGTTTTTATATTTGTTTTTGAATAAAGAATAATTTGAAATTTTAACAAGAAAAAGTGTATGGCTCAGCAGAACCGAGCCATACACTTAAATGTTATTTACCTTCTATCCGAAACTTTTACGTCGCCGTTAATACCACTTAAATCTGAACGGTAAATCCAAAGTTCTGTTTCACTGCCATTGGTTACCTCCATCCAATCTTTTAAAAACTGGCCCCAACTTCCTGCACCATACATTTCTTCATATTTTTTTTCGACGCTGTGGTCTTCACCCAGCCAGGCCGATTTGTCGAAAAATGAAATAACTGCCAGATCTCTTCCTCCCTTTGTACTTCCAAATTCGTTAGTATATATTCCGAAGGTTTCGTCAGGAGATTTTCCTGCGTACAGTTTGTTCATTTTTCCCACCAGCTTCAAAACTTCATCGCCTTTACCTCGTTTTACATCGTAATAATCTACCAACATTTTTTTAATAGTGAAATCTTTTGGAAACCTGGAAAGATCATTATGCCCTTGCCAATAGCTTTGTTTTCCACTATCTGCTGTCATGTAAGCTGCTACATTAGTGTTCCAGTCTGCATCATGACCCTCTTTTTCAGCAGGTCTGTTATCTAATGTGCTCCATGGGAATGGTCCCATAGTCCATACATAGCTGCCGGTATTCTCACCATTGGAAATCCAATAAACACGAACACCATAAGGTCCCTCACCGTGATATTTCTTATTATGTTCCGCCAGTCCTTTCTCAAACTGAGTTACTTGAGCTGGATTAGGTGTTAAAATTGCATTTTCGAATACCCCGTATTCGGTACTGTTTTGCGATATTGCCAAAAATGGCAATAAAAGCATTGTAAAAATTATTTTTCTCATAATCTTAAATTTTTGTCTCCACACTAAGCGAATGACTGATTAGTTAATTAAAGTGTGCCAGCAATAAGCTTAGTTGAATAGATTTGGAACTAAACATCTTAGTTTAAATTTTATTTTGCTGTCCTGAGCTTTTGAATTGCCCCCAGCCAATTTTACCCCTTCTCATACCTACTGATTTTGATATCTCTAAACTGGTTAATCCATTACAGGCTTTTCGGTCATCGTACTATCGGTCTGCATGGCATTGATATCGCCCATGAGTTTGGAAATATCCCAGTAACCATCTTCCCGAACAATTTTACCGTCAACAAAACGGGAGGTTATATGCGCCGGAATTATGTAGGTTTTATTATTTGCCAATAGAGTTCCTTCCCAATGGCCCCAGAAGTTTACCCAGGTTTCGCCATTATCGGTCACCACCATTTCATATTCTTCACTTTCAGGATCGTATTTCCAGGAAGAAAATAGCTTAGCGTCTTCTTTGTTTGTTGCTACCAATTGCTCAATTGTTTGGGCATCTTTCATGGTTACATTATTCAGGATTTTTGCGGTATCGGCATAATTACCGGCCATCGCTTCCCAATCGCGTTTTTCATAGGCATCGATCACATTTTTATAAGTGTCTATTTCAGGAGATTGCTGTGTATAGCGCTGTTTTTCCTGATTGCTATTACAAGTAGCGAAAAGGAGTATTACAATTCCGGTGAACAGAATGTTTTTCATAATTTTGGTTTGTTAGTTTATGATTATCTATAGTATGGATTCGAAAACCCATAAAATTTTTGTACTTAATTTTATTAGATAGGCAGAAAAACAGGAAAAATTATTCCATACGGCCAATATCGGTTTTCATAGATTTAATAGAAGCTATGAATTTCCCATAAATTTCCATGGCTTTATCCTGGCCTCCCGTCATGTCGCTCAATGCTTTAATCCATTTAATATCATCGGGACTGTTTTGCCAGTTTAGCTCTTCCACACCATCCTTCATTTTCCAGATAACCAAATAATCATAATCGCCACTTACCAGATTAATTTCCATAACCGGATTTGGTGTTCCAGCCTTGGCGCTGGCGGCATGAAAATAATCTTTAATGATCTTTTTGGCCTGATCTGCCTTTCCGGGTATAAATTGAATATGTTCAATTCGATACCATTGCGGATTGTCGTATTTTTTGGCTGTCATTTCCTGGGCGGAAAGATGTTGCCCCAGAAAACCTAATAGGAGAAGTAAAGTAATTTGTTTAAACGCTTTCATAATTTTCAGATCTATGGTTGATTAATAATTAATTATAATCTGTTACCATCCTAGGTTAAGTTTCCTCTCTAAATGCAATTGGGGTCAAAAACCGTGGCAATTCTGAAAATTATAGGGTATTCAGCAATAAATTTATTTTTCTAAATTAATAAAAAAATGTTAACATAAGTGATTGTTAATTAAATATTTAACTTTTAAGTTGCTCATTTTAAAATTATAAAATTAAAAGAGCTTTAATTGTTCAAATTAAATTATACAATTTTCCTTCAAAAGACCAGTAAACATTCATATTACTGATTTTCAGAGTTTTATATTTCCATTTTGGGAATTCTCTTTTCTATATCACTTTATTCGCAAACTCAGGTGACAGGAAAAATTGTAGATGCAGACAATAAATGATAAACGATAACCGTCAATCTCTAAGAAATCCTGTTTCGGCAGTAGAAATTAGTCAGAAAGAACTAAAACGAGGAACAGGTTTATATC
>JAGXII010000115.1 GCA_024635735.1 Christiangramia sp.
ATACATTTTCCGGAGCCAGGATCACGACAGAAACGGATCGACGATATGAATGGCCGGGAAGGTGATGTGCTGTTCGTCAATGATGAGATCATGCCCACTCTTTCTATTAGAAGCGGTGAAGTACAGCGATGGAGAATAGTCAATGCCTCCGGTGCCAGAATGTACAGACTTTCATTAAAAGGCCACACCTTTATACTTGTTGGAAGTGATGGTGGTTTATTTGAAAATCCGGAAGAGGTAGACGAGATTCTATTAGCGAACGGGGAAAGGGCAGAATTACTTGTGCGGGGTACCGGCGAACCGGGAAGTGAGGTAGTATTGCAAACACTTCCTTATGATCGTTATATGCCAATGTGGAGGCCTGATGACTGGGATCAGACACGGGATCTTCTAAAGCTCAGCTACACTTCTGAATCTTCGGTTCAAGAAAAATTTGTTGTACCTGAAACGTTGCGCAAAATTCCAACACTGAAAATTGAAGATGCCACCGGGACAAAAATAATGCGGATGAGCAACGGAAAAATTAACAGCAAAACCATGGACATGAAGCGAATAGATGAAACCGCAAACCTGGGAGATACCGAAATATGGGATATCAGGAATTTGGTTGGCATGGATCACAATTTCCACATACACGGCTACCAGTTTCAGGTAATTGATCGCAATGGTGTTTCCGTAAAACAGCGGAAATGGAAGGACGTTGTAAATGTTCCCGGTTTTGAAAAGGCGCGCTTTATTATTAAATACAAAAATTATACAGGAAAATGGATGTATCACTGTCATATTCTGGATCATGAAGATCAGGGAATGATGGGCGTACTTGAAGTTAAGTGAAGCGGTAAAAAACATCTTGGCTAAATTTTTTAAGACATAATACGGAAATAGCAGGGCGTGATATCGGCTACGCCTTCCAGTGTATAGCCGGTTCGGCCAACCAAAAAGCACCTCCTGTGCAAGTTGCATAAGATCAATATTGTGTTCGTAATTAATGCTTGAAAAATAAATATGGAGTACTTCTTCTATTGCAGATATTCAAAGTTAAAAGATATTAAAAGCCGGATATTAGTTCTGTTTGGAGACCGGGACGAATTTATTCCCCTGGAACATGGTATTGAAATCTATAAAGCTATTCCCGAAAGTGAGTTCTGCGTCTTACCAAGTACGCACCATAATGTCTATAACAATCCTGAAAAAGTAAACCACATTCTTATTAATTTTCTTTCCCGAGAATAACCGTGAAAATATGTAGAAGTTAAAATTACAGTGAAATTTGGTATTGCTGTTTAAAATAGTCCAGGTTAGGCCATTCTATTCCTTTGATTATAAAGGTTTTTTAATTTTTTCATTAACTTTAATGGAGGATTAGATGCATTGCAATAACCGAAACTGTTTATTGGCTAACATCTTCTAAGTAAATAAGCAGGAAAAAGGACTACCATAATATTCTCAAGAATCTCTCATTGAGCTGAGAACTTTAAGGTAAAAGTAAAACATGTATAAAAACCAACCCCTACGAAAATCAGAATTTCAACAAGACAATCAGAAAAGAATTTTTACAGCGCCTGGCCATTGGAGTCGAAGCGGTAGGTGTAGGTATTTGCTTTCCAGGAATGCTTACCGCGCAGGAATTTATTACCGGGAAAACCAATTCACCCCGGAATATTCTCATCCTTGGAGCAGGTCTGGCCGGATTGGCAGCAGCGTGGGAACTGAAAAAGGCAGGCCACAATATAACTGTGCTTGAGGCAAATGATCGTCCCGGAGGTCGCGTTTTCACACTTAGACAGCCTTTTGCACAAGGTTATATGCCGAAGGGGCAGCAGCATATTCAGAAAACTACACCACAGCCCTTAAATACATTGAAGAATTGGGGCTGGAAAAAATACAGTGGTCCATGCTCGAAAAGCACAAAACTTCCGGAATTTCGAATGCAGTGTCAGATTTTGGTTTGTTTATAGGTGGGATGCCATTTTTACTGAAAGATGGTAATGATAAACTACCTTAGGCAATGGCAGGGAAGCGGAGAATTAAGAAGTTTAGAAACGAAAGAAAATTGGCTTGGGATACTTAAATATAATAGTGTTTTTTTAACGGTTAACCAGAGTTAATATAAGGATTGACAGAAATGGGCAAAACCCTTGCTTCCCGTTTTGGCGTGCACGCCCACCAGCTAGAGGTGTTACAGCCTACAAGGCAATAGGTATGTATTGGGTGGAGTATCAGCGATCGCGGATTGTAACTTCTTCTCCAACCGTGATTGTCATAAGATCTTTTCCTACCTCAACACTCCCATCATAAGTCGATCTGATCTTTTTCAATACTTCTTCCTCAGAGATTCCATTGAGCGACACGTGATTGAACACAGCCAAACGTGGTCCTGCCCTGCGAAGAATCTCAGCTACTTGCGCCGGAGTGGTGTGGGTCGATAGTACCCGATGCATCATCAACTGTGCAGCTGCCGGACGGGATTCGATCAATCTCTCTCCTATCGCCATGATCTCGTGGACTAAAAGGTCGACACCAGTCGCAGCGATAATTACAGTTTCTGAGGGCTGTGCATCACCGGAGATGACCACTGACCAACCCTCATAATCGATACGGTAGCCGTAAGATTCCTCGACATGATCGACGGGAAACGCAGTCACCTTAAGCCCGCCTCGTTCGAATACGATTCCTGACTCTTCGAATTCGATCGCTTTCAATTCGGGTCCTGGCCGGGCGGGATTTGCCCGGAGTTTGACGTCCTTTGCAAAAGCTTCAGTAATTCCATGGACCATAGGCTTAACACCTGGAGGTCCGTAAACATCCAAAGGACGATTGCGATAAAATGGGGCGACATGTCCAAGTAACCAGAGATCCGGAAGTCCGACAACGTGATCCGAATGAAAGTGGGTAATGAATACTGCTGTCAAACTCGAAGGATCAATGCCGGCTTCTCTGAGTCGAATAGTAGTACCCCGGCCCACATCAATAAGTAGTTTTTCCTGACCTGCCTCAACAAGGGTTGCCGAACCCATACGGTCAATGTCAGGAAGTGGCGTACCGGTACCCAGAAGGGTGACTTGAATTGACTGTGCTTGGATGGTAGCGGAGTCCAATACTAGCACAGTTGCCAGCAATGTAATTACTATTTGTAATTTTATTTTCATATTATAATCCTCTTAAGTTACTGATTACCAATGTACAAAAAATGTAAAGGCTATTTTGTTAATTGGACGAATAACCGGGAAATAAAAATAAATAGGGAAAGTTGAATACAGCAGCTTATTGCTCCGTGGCATTCTTTATCAACTCCTTCAATACCTCCGGGCATAAGCGACTAAGTGACTGCTGCCAGTGCGTCGGTCAACTGTGCAATAGCTGTTTGCTCAACGCCTGAAGTGCTGTCCCCACCTTCAGCCTTCACTGTCAATTTCAGTATGGCCTGACCCCTGATGGTTGACATCGACCCTTGCCTGCGTGGGGATCCACCTTGCCCGACCAATCCGGTCTCAATCTTCCTTCTTCATCAAGAAGCCAGGCAAAGCGACCCCCTCGGCTTGCAAGGTAGCTAGCCTTTAAGGCTGCTCCGTTCTCCCCCACAAGTTACCTCGTAGTGACCAAACTAAAGGGAGACATCACTGGCCGCACTGAAGTCCGTGAGGAAGCTGCTCCACCGCTTCTATCGCTACGATCATATTATCTTGGGTATCAATGGCACCTCTACCCCATAATAAGCCATTTTCAACCACTTCCTTCAGCGGCTGCAAATTCCTAAAGCAATTTCCAGTCTACAAAGTTTGTAGCCGGATTGGTTCAGATTTCAGCCATCGCACGACCGAATCGATGGCTGTCTTTTCAACTCTTTCCTTCTAGACGACAACATTGTCACGTACCAAAAGCAGCAAAGCCGAAAGTAGATGGACTATTTTCTGTATTGTTTTCATATACGTGATTGTTTTGATTTTTTCACCGCCCACTCGTTACTCCTCCGAAATCGAATGCACCGAAGAATGAAAATGCACGATTTTCCATCCATAATTTGTCCTGGACCAGACCTTGGTGACCACTTCTCTTTTGAATGCAGGGGATTTGTCCTCGGCCGGCTCGAAGTCGATGGTCCTGACGACATAAGCGACATTTTCAGATAGTACGTAGTAGCTATCGCTGATCTTCGGTCGGGCACTCTTAGGACTGAACGGGCGGGGAATTTTGTTGCAAAACTCCCGGCTTTCCTCGCGCGAGGTGACCGGTCTTCCATTCAGGTATCTGGTGGCTTCGTCGCTATAGAACGAAACCACAGTGTCGCATTCGCCTTCAATGAACGCTTTTTGTTCCTGCTTATGCTGTTCTTCAATTTCGGCTCGAACTGCATCCTTAACTTCATTCGTGAGCGTTTGCGTCTGGCCTAGGGCAGGGATCGAGCTCAATAATGTAAGGAACAGTAGAATCAGGTAAAAAAATATTGTGGGGTTTTTGGCTAATTTTTTCATTGGTTATAAATTACTTTTTTAAAGTAGTGTCCATAAAAACCCAACAAATTTCTCATCAATTCTTTATATTTTTCATTTCCATCCCTAAATGCTGTGCGGCAAAAGCCCACATCTCAGCATATTTGGTAATAGATTTTGATAAAGAAGTACCTGATCCATGGCCTGCATCTTTCATAACTCTCAGGAAAACAGGGTTTTCGCATTCCTGGGCCTCCTGTAAGGAAGCTGCAAATTTATACGAATGAAGTGGAGGTACCCTATCCTCCTTATCGGCAGTAGTGATTAAGATGGCCGGATAGCAGGTTCCTTTCTTTACATTGTGATAAGGGGAGTAAGCATACAAATATTTAAAACCCTCAGGAGAATCTGAAGAGCCGTATTCAGAAATGCCAAAATGACCAGCAACAAAAGTGTGATACCGCAACATATCATAAAGCCCCACATCAGGCAACGCAACTTTAAAAAGATCCGGGCGCTGTACCAGTACCGCTCCAACCAAAAGACCACCGTTAGAAGCCCCGAATATCCCTAATTTTTCAGACCGGGTATATTTTTCTTTTATTAGATATTCAGCAGCACCTATATAATCATCAAAAACATTTTGCTTTTTGTCAAACATACCGGCTTCATGCCATGCCTCACCATATTCTCCACCTCCCCGCAAATTCGGCCAGGCCCAGATACCACCCAATTCAAGCCATAAAGGGATGAAAGGAGCATATGCAGGTGGCCATGAAGAACCAAATCCCCCATACCCATATAGCATGACAGGATTGTTGCTGTCATATTCAATATTTTTATTTCTTGTAATAAACATGGGTACTTTAGTGCCATCCTTGCTCTCATAGAATACCTGCTCTGTTACATATTGATCTCTGTCATATACAAGTTTGGGGGCTGCATAAATAATATTCTTGCCGGTGTTGAAATCGTATTTATAAATGGTGACAGGTATGGTAAACGATTGGAAAGAGTAATAAAAATGCTCATCATCCTGAACTCCCTCAAAACCAGGGTATGGACCAAAACTAACACTTCCAACACCCGGCATTGGAAGATTTCCGGCGGGCTGTCCCTCCAGTGTATAGAATTTTATAACTGATTTCGCGTCTTCCAGATATTCAACTACAAACTGATTTCCAATAATATCTGCCTGAATTAAGGCACTTTGATCTTCAGGAATAATAGTCTGACTGATAAATTTACCCGGTTTCTTAAGGTTTACCGCAATAATTCTTTTATTTGGTGCATCTTTAGAAGTAAGAAAATAAGCCATCGAACCTTGACTTCCAATTAATTTATAAGAAGCCTCAAAACCAGTAAAAAGGGGTATTAGCGCTGAATCAAAATCTGGTTTTTCGGGGTTTGTAAGATCTATTAAAAAAGTGCGATTATATGGCCACTGGGTTTGGTGCACCAAAACATATTGACCATTATGAGTAACCTGGGATTCTAAAATAGCATTTGAGAATTCTTCACTTCGCAGAATTAGCTTGTCCCGGCTTTGTGATGTGCCAATTTTATGATAGTATAGCTGGTGTTCTGTATTTCGGGCAAATAAGGCGTCCTCCTCAGGCCTATCATATCTGCTGTAAAAAAAGCCTTTGCTGTCTTTTGTCCAGATTATATCAGAAAACTTTACCCAGGAAATGGTATCTGATAGATTCTTTCCCGTTGAAATATTTTTAACATAAATGGATTCCCAATCTGAACCGCTGTCACTTATCCCATAAGCCAACAGTTCAGCATTAGGAGAAGGAGAAAACTGACTTAGTGAGACAGAACCATCTTCTGATAATAAATTCGGATCAATTAGCAAATGTTCTTCTGATTCAGAATTATCCTTCACATAAAGAACAGAGTGATCCTGTGTTCCATCATTTTTTTTATAGAATAACCGGTTGGCCTGAGACATCGGGCGGGTTACTGATGTATAATTAACAATCTCGGTAAAACGTTTTTTTAATGCATCAAGGTAATTAAGTTGTTGCAGATTTTGTGAAGTAAAGGTATTCTGATCGTTTACCCAATCCTGCACTTCTGTTGAATCAAGGTTTTCCAGCCAGCGGTAGGGGTCAGCTACTTTGATACCGTGATAAGAATCTATATGATTTACCGCATGGGTGGAAGGATAATCAATTTTTACTGATTGAGCCTGGGAGACAATGACAGAAATTTGGAGAGCGAGCAGAAGAAAAAAATATTTCATTAGGTCTCAGGTTTTTAGGTTGTTGTTAATGTTTTAAACTCTATTTTTTTAATAATAAAACTTATTTTGTATTAGGCCCCGGAAGGCATTCTGCTTTAAATTCATTTCGGGGAGAACCTCTTACTAAAAAAATCACTTTCCCAAGCCTAAAGTTTTCTTTGAGTGATTCTGAAAAGGGAAAGATTAATTTTCAGAAATACATGGAATACGCACCAATGCTTCATGCCGGTGGTCCAGATTCTGCATTATCAACTCACCTTCGTCATTGTGGATAAACATAACAAGCATATCATCGGGCCGTCCTTTTTTAGGGTTTTCTTTTTCATTTCTTATTCGAAAAACATTGGGTCGGGCAGTAAGCTCCAGGTTCCATTCTTCATCCATCATCATTATACCATTTACAGCCGTAATCCTTGCCTGAAATAGATCCTGTTTCAGCGAGCCCGGGTTCTCCAATACATAACAACCGGCCAGTGAGTCGTAATCTTTGCCTGTGGCGTATTTTACAGGAAATTTTTCATTAGGATGAAAATAATCTAATACAGCTTCAATAACAGGATAATGGAGTGCTTCATTATTGCTGCCTCTCATACCCATAAAAACAAGTCCAATATTTGTAGTCGGAGAGTATAGGTAATAAGCCTGATAAGGACTGATATTTCCACCATGCCCCCGATAGTCGAAGCCTCTGAATGTAGTTGTCCAGTTATTGATCGCATGACCCAGACTAATATCAGATTTTCTTGACGCAAGCGTACTGGAAGGCGTTTCGAAGAGCCGGATACTTTTTGAAGTTATAATTCTCTTTTCTTTATAGATTCCCTGGTTAAGAAGCATCTGAATAAGCGCCTGAAATTCTTTGGCTGAAGTAACCAGTCCTCCTGATGGCCAGGCTCCTCCTATATTCCGGTATCCTTCTTCACCTGCAATTCTTCTTTTTACGGTAGCAGTTTCGAAAAAACTGGAATGTTTCATCTCAAGAGGTTGAAAGAAATATTGGTCCACAAAATCAGCATATTTTTGTCCACTTATTTTCTCAACGAGGTAAGCAGTTATTACCGGACCAAAGTTGTGGTAGGACGTATATTCCCCCGGGCGCCATTGGACATCTAATCGGTATGGCTGGCTTTCGATATAAGAATTAAGATCAATTATTACCGAATCTACAATTTTTTCTAAATCAGGATGAAATCCTACAAAGCCAGCTCCCGCCTGGAGCAAATGTGTAACCTTTACTGGATGGGTTTTTCTCCACGGATTGCGGATTGAAAGTTCAGGTGCCAGTTCTTTTAAATTATCTTCCAGGCTTACTTTACCCTGCTCTACCAGCTTGAGCATAGATAGACCAGCGAAAGTTTTACTAATGGATGCTACGTGAAACATCGTGGAATCTGTTACCGGTACTCCCGGCTTTATCTCTCCAAAATTCCAGAAAACCGTAGTATCTGTTAATATTAGCGCAACCTGCATTGCAGAAACATTATTATTTTGTCGTAATGTTTCCAGTTTTTGATTAAGTGTTATAAGATCCTGAAGATCTGTTTTAGCATCATTAATTGTCTGGGAGTAAATATTAACCCCTATAAGAAAAAAGAGCAGCAGAATTATATTTTTAATCACGACAGGCGATATTTTTAGGATTAAAATAACATTGAATTATAGCAGAAACACTTTCATGATTTTTAGGATTAAAAATTTCTCCTGAATTGTTGTCGACAATTTTTTCTTACAGAAATAAATAACAAGTATGAAAAATAAGATCAGCTACTATGGCTGGATTCACCTGCGAAAGAGAAGGGCGAACGCAGGGGGTTCTAAATTATAGGTAGGGATTTTTACTCTGAGAAAGCAATTCTTTCCCTTAAAACATATTACAATATAATAAATTCATCTTCAATATGTTACCGATTTTTGATAAATTTCAGGGTGAGCGCCCTCTTAAAGGTTAGGTATGAAAATTCTCTCACCGTAATTTATGAGCTACCAAAAAGTGTGTTTCAGATAAATTTCAAATAGAAAAAATAGAATCACCGACTATTACCTCCTTTCATTCTTTTCCTTCCTTTTGTACAGAAAATAATATCCCGATGTATAGAAATAACTGTATTTTACATTGAAGTTATCTTGACTTATAGAAAATAAATAAGGGTTGTGGATATTTGTGTTGCAAAACAAAAAATATCAAACACAACCCCATATGTACTTAGTACTAAGCAAAGATATAATAGAAATGGAAATAATTCCATATTTACCA
>JAGXII010000116.1 GCA_024635735.1 Christiangramia sp.
AAGGAGACTATTCCCACACCAGAAGCTGCCAAAAGGATTCTAAGAGAGCATAAAGCAGCCGGATTTGATTTGCTCAAAATAGGGAGCCTTGATCCTCAAACCTATAAGCAAATGGCCCGCACCGCCCACGAGATCAACATGCCTTTTGGTGGACATATACCTGAAGCTGTAGGCTTGAAAGGAGCCCTGGAAGCACGGCAAACCTCAATAGACCATTATGACCGTTATGTGGAATTTCTTGTTTCGGAAGAGGCTAAGAAAGGTCGGAGTAACGGTTTTTTTGGCAGCGGCATCATAGACCTTATTGATCGCGAAAGGATTCCCGAAGCTATTGAAATGACCGTGGAAGCCGGTACTTGGAATGTGCCGACCTTAAGTCTGGTTGAACATCTCGCCAGCGAAGAAGCCGCTGAAGAAATGATCACCCGTCCGGAAATGCGCTATATGCCCAAGCCTGTACTTAACGACTGGGTAAAGTTCAAAAATGATTATATACAACGCGAAGATTTCCAACCGGAAAACACCGCAGCTCTTGTGGAGCTTAGGAGGGAACTCACCAAAAAACTTCACGAAGCCGGGGCCGGAATAGTGCTGGGATCTGATGCACCGCAATTTTTTAACGTGCCGGGCTTCTCCATCCACCACGAACTGGAGATGATGGTGAACACCGGCCTCTCTCCTTATGAGGTTTTGGTCACCGGCACCAAAAATGCGGCTGAGTATTTTGGTACACCGGAAGAATTTGGAACCGTGCAGCAAGGCCGTCGGGCAGATTTGATCCTGCTAAACGCTAATCCTCTGGAAGATATCACGAATGTACAAAATCGGGCCGGGGTGATGGTGCGCGGACTTTGGTACCCGGAAGAAAAAATTGGCCAAAAATTGAAAGAGATTGAGGAAAGGGATAAGTAGGGGAATCACTTTCCGTCCTCCCGGACTCCCGGAGAAGGGCTTACACATACTTCCCTTCAGCTATCATGGCCCGGGCAATCCTTCTACGGGCATCTTTGATATTAAACGCCAGGGCTTGGGTTAAGCGTTTCAGGCCCATCAGCAACTGGGAACACTCCTCTCCTTCCGCAAAGCTGAGGATAGCTTCCTGCCCTGCCTGCCTGACCTTTTCTACAGACTCATACAAAAAAACGCTGCTGATGTCAGCTATGTGTTCCGGGGTCGTCACTTCCCCGTTGGTTCTTAGGTTTTCAGTTTTGATTAGCACGGCTTCCAAAAGGTATATCTGAATGATCATATCTGAAATATGCATCAGCATCTCCTGTTCTTCCTTGAGCTTCTTCCCAAGCCTTTGCGCCGCTGCTCCAAAGATGATAAGCGTTGCCTTTTTAAGATCTTCCAGGATCGCAAAGGCTGCCACTGGACCGCCCCCGGCCTGCTTCTTTTCAGCAGGATTCGAGGTGAGCTCCTTTTTTACCTGCTTTGCCGCCTTTAGTAGCTCCAATTCCCCGGTATTCGCTTTCTTCAGCAGCATATCGACGATCAACATCCGGTTGATCTCATTGGTTCCCTCATAGATACGCGTGATGCGGGCATTCCGGTAAAGCCTGGCCATTGGCGCGTCTTCAGAAAAGCCCATTCCGCCAAAGATTTGAACCCCCTCATCTACCACCAGGGCCAGGCATTCTGACCCAAATACCTTTAGGATAGCGCACTCGATCCCAAAAGCCGAAACTGCTGCGACCTCTGCTTTTTCTACAGAAACGCCTTCGGCTTCCAGGATAGCTATCTTTTCGTCTATGAATTGCCCCGTGCGATAGGTGGCGGCCTCCATGGCAAAGATTCTTATCGCCATTTGTGCCAGCTTATATTGAATGGCCCCAAAGCTGCTGATGGAGCTCCCGAACTGCTTCCGCTCCAGGGCATATTTCACAGCAAGGTCAAACGCCCTTTTTGAGGTTCCAATAGCCGCTGCCCCCAGTTTGATGCGCCCGGTGTTTAGGACATTAAGGGCTATCTTAAATCCTTCCTCCCGTTTCCCCAACATATTTTCTGCAGGCAGCCGCACGTCATTGAAAAATACCTGCCGCGTGGAGGAGCCCTTAATCCCCATCTTGCGCTCTTCTTCACCCAGGCTAATGCCACCGAACGCCTTTTCCACAATAAAGGCGGAGAGATTCCTGTCATCCTCCACTTTGCCGAATACAATGAAAATATTGGCAAATCCCGAATTGGTAATCCACATTTTTTGTCCGTTGAGCAGATAAGCGGCCCCGCCCTCCACTGGCGTGGCCCTGGTCTTTCCGGAGTTGGCATCAGATCCCGCGCCTGGTTCGGTAAGGCAATAGCAGCTCTTCCACTCCCCGCTCACCAATTTTGGAAGGTACCGCTGCTTCTGGGCTTCAGTGCCATAAAAAAGGATGGGCGCGATGCCTATGCTGGTCTGCACCCCAAAGGTGGGGGAGAATCCCGATACCCGGCCCACCTCCTCTGTCGCCCGGAGACTGGTGGTGAAAGAAACCGGCATGCCTCCATATTCTTCGGGAATTCCAAGACCCAAAAGTCCCAACTCCCCGGCTTTTTCCAGCAAGGCAACTGAACGGCTATGCTCTTTCTGGTGTTCCAACTCATCTGCCACGGGTTGAGCTTCCCGCTTTATGAACTCTTTGACGCTGCCCAGGACCATTTGCTCTTCTTCGGAAAAAGGGGAACCGTGGAAATTGCTGCCTTCCGCGAGACGGATCAAAAAAGCGCCTCCGGTTTTTTGCTCTTTGGTTTCTTGTGGTGTTTTCATAGTCAAGTGGATTTCCGAATTCTCTCCAAAAGTAAGGTTAGGGGTTAGTCTTGATTGCAGGTTCCTGCAAACATCTTCATACTATTAGTTAATCTTTACCCTGGTTAGATGACGTCATATTCAAAAATAATGAATTAGAGTTAAAAACCTGACTATCATAAATTTAAAATTCGGTTGTTTGTTATTCTGAACGCAGTGAGGAAGCGTATTGAAGTGAGGTTGCTGAAGTTAGAAGCTTTTGAAAAATCTGAATACAATTAGGCTTGATCCCGTTACTGTACCCCAACCATACCAGGGCTTATTCAAAAGAGACACACCACTTGTTCATTTTTTGGACTAGTTAATTTTACAACTTATGTAGCTTTAAATATTTAATAAATTAAAGTTCTTATTGAATTCATTGTTGATCCATCAGGCTTTAAACACCTCAATCCTTGAGCTTTTTAAATTCCACACCTAAATTATCCTATTTAATTCGAACTTCATTACGGCTTTCCACATTATAGATTAATCTAAATGTTTCATTTTAGCTTATTACCTAATTTCTCCATTTCAGATTGAACCTTTTCTTCTAAAATCTGACCGTAATGAGCCTGTGTTATACCAATCCTGGAATGACCTAAAAGCTTACTAACAACTTCCATAGGAACATCATTTAAAAGCAGTACAGTGGTTGCAAAGGTTTTTCTAGCTACATGATGTGTTAGATTAATTTTAATCTCGCGCAAGCCTACTATTTCCTTTAAATAAGCATTGAAATGTGAATTTGTTTTAGAAGGTAACAATCTCTCACCTTCTAGCTTTTCACTATACTTATCCAAGATTTTCTGAGCAACAGGTAAGAGTGGAACTGAAAAAGACTTGTCTGTTTTTTGCGTTTTCATCTTTATCCAATTTCTACCATCCTTTCCAAGAAATATATGCCTACTCCTCAGGTTATTCATCTCCTTAACCTAAACCTGTATAATAACAGAATACAAAGCAATCTCTGACTTCTTCCAGCCGTGTATTATCCATCTTTTTATATTGTAGATGGGTAAGCTCTGCCTGGGTAAGATATACAACCTCTTTTTTCACTGCCTTAGGTTTATGCATTAAAAAAGGATTCCTATCAAGATACTCATGAGCTAAAGCAAAATTGATCATTTTCTTAAAACGCTGTAAGGTTTTATTGATAGTACTTTGCTGCATATCTTGTTCAGTTCTCAGTTAATATTCAAAGTCATTTATAAAGTGATATTTAAGGCTGCTTAGCTTCACCTCTCTTTTCTTGTACTTCCATTTATAAACTTTTGGAGGTAACTTTTGGTGTTTTCAAACTTCTGCCAGAACACTTTTTTAATATCCTTACCTATCAACTTTTTGTAATAGTTATTGTGCTCCTCATATACGGCCATGACTCCCATTTCTTTTTTTATATTTTCTCCACTGTAAATTTTATAAACATCATCTACATCGAAAGATTCTCCTTGAATTTGGAGCATTAAAAAAGCCTGACCAAGTTTTTGCTTAATCAGGCTTATTTGTGAATTTACTGTTTTTGAATTTTCAGTGTCATCCAATATTTTCTGTTTATCCTTATCCCAATATTCAGGTTTAATAAATGTTCCTGTAGAGAACTGTTTTCTGGATTTATTGTAAGTGATTCTACACCACAGTGTTGTATAACCTGCTTGATCCACAATTAGGTTTGATCCAATTTGACGAAGAAAATGGAGAAGCAGAATAATAGAAACTATTTTTATAAAGGAGATGGAGATGCAGCAATTACAGTAAACTGAGGAAGTTCGATATTTTACCAGAATTTACCCCATAAAAAAAGCCTCTCATTTCTGAAAGGCTTTTGCAACTTTGCGGTCTGGACGAGACTCGAACTCGCGACCCCCTGCGTGACAGGCAGGTATTCTAACCAACTGAACTACCAGACCGTTGCTTTATTGCGAGTGCAAATATACATCTGTTTTATTATTACACAAACCTTTTTTTAAAGTTTTTTCAGCATTATTTTTAAGCCGTCAGGCAAACTTTTGTTTTTCAATAAAATAGGTTGTCAAAATTTTATCGAAGTTTTTATTAATGTCCGCTTCCACGTAGTTGATCTTGTATTTTGCGCACTCTAGTTTCAGGTCTGCAACATAATTTTGCACGGCTTCCTGGTAACTTTCCTTAATATTTTCTGAATAAAGATCTATTTCTGCCCCGGTTTCCACATCGGTAAAGCGTTTAGGGATATTTTCAAAATCAAAATCGAATTCCCGCTTTTTATCCATCACGTGGAACAACACCACTTCGTGCCTGTTATATTTTAAATGCCGTAAAGCTTCAAAAAGCGCTGCCTCTTCAGTATCTGCCTGGAACATATCGGTAAATAAAAAAACCAGCGAACGCCTTTTTAGTTTTTCGGCAATTTGGTGTAAAAAAGTATAGGTTTTGGTCTCTTTATGATCGATTTTCTTTTCCAGGCTTTTATTGAGCGCGTCCAGTAACATATGCTGATGCCTGTCACTTCCTTTTTCCGGCGCGTAAAACTCGAATTCGTCACTATATATGCTAAGTCCCACTGCATCTCGTTGGCGCTTTAAAACTTGCATAATACTGGCAATAGATAATACCGAAAAACCTACTTTATTAAGCGATTCTGCCGAAAATTTCTTCACTTCGGGATAATGCATGGAAGCCGAATTATCCATTATGAAATGGCAACGTAAATTGGTTTCCTCTTCGTAGCGTTTCGTATAAAGCTTATCGGTTTTAGCAAAAAGCTTCCAGTCTATATGCTTGGTGCTTTCGCCGTTGTTATAAATTTTATGTTCGGCAAATTCGGCAGAAAACCCGTGAAACGGACTCTTGTGAATTCCCGAAATATAACCTTCAACCACCTGTTTTGCCAAAAGTTCCAACTGCGTAAAACCCGCCGCCGAACTATATATTTCTTCCTTTAAATTCATACTCCACTAAGATAAATAAAAGCCTGTGTTTTAAAACTAAAAAGCATTCAATAAAAAAACCCGGCACAAGACCGGGTTTTTCAAATTATATAAAATGCTAAAATTTATAGCAATTCGTTTAAAGCTTCAGCGTAAGTATTTTTCGGTGCAACACCTACCTGGCGGCCTACTACTTCTCCATTTTGAAAAATAAGTACAGTTGGAATATTTCTCACTCCGTACTTCGCAGCAAACTCCTGGTTAGCATCTACATCTAGTTTTCCTACCACAGCTTTCCCGTCATATTCAGTACTAATTTCCTCAATAATTGGTCCTACCATTCTACAAGGTCCGCACCATGCAGCCCAAAAATCTACCATTACAGGCTTGTCGCTTTTTAGCACCTGTTCTTCAAAATTCGCATCTGTTATTTCAATAGCCATAATTATGTATTTTTTATTTCTGTTATTATCATTAAAGTGTAAAATTAGTCAAATATTTTTGCTTTCCTTACACAAGCGATATTGTATTTGGTTATACGCTTATTCATCAGGTTTATTTGGCGGTTACCCCGCGCTCGTAGCGCGGGGTCGGGCTTTCAGCGCCACACGGTAGCTTGCTCAATCCCTAACCGGAAAAATCAGTGAGCAGTTTCCAGTGGGCAGATTTCAGTTTCCAGCTAAAAATATTCGTGTATTCGTCCCCAGGGAGAACTAAATAACAAAAGATTGCTGCACCCGGTTAAAAAACCGGTCTCGCAATGACGATTAAAAATATCCGTGCATTCGTGGCTTTATTACTGCTAACTACGACTGCCTACTGAAGACTGAATCAATTCAACTTATACATCACCTGTTCATCTTCTAAAGTATGTAAAAGCTCTTGCGAAATTTTCACTTTCTGCTTTTTACTTGGCATGTGTAATTTCACCTGCTCTTTCATTTCATACACCACAAAATTCAATTTATGGTCACCTCTGTGGGTTCTAAAAACATCTTTAAACCAGGTGATTTTCTCTTCCTGAAGATCGGCAATATCCAGTTGTATGGTGAGTTTTTTCGCAAACTGATCCATCACATCGTGTAACAAATAAATATTATTAAACTGAATTCTGGGATCGCCTTTTTTACCGGTTTCCTTATTGGTCCAGCCTTCTTTTACAAAGATCTTGATATGCACAAAGGAATTTGGAACCAGAAAATGCCTGAATTTCAAATATTCCTCCCCAAACATCCTGAATTCATAAGTATCGGTATAATCTTCTACACTAAACATTGCCCAGCCTTTTCCCATTTTTGAAACCCTGTGCTGCACATCGCTTATCACACCGCCAAAAGTAAGGTCGCGGTTAACGCATTTCTCCAGATCGTTAAATTCACCTAGTTTAGAATTACAGAAATAATCCATCTCGTACCTAAAATCATCCAGCGGGTGACCCGAAATATAAATCCCTACAACTTCGCGTTCGCGTCTAAGTTTTTCCATAGTTCCCCATTCTTCACAGGGGGGCACCACCGGTTCCGGAATTTGTACTTCACTGGCTTCCCCAAACAGACTTACCTGGGAGGAACTTTCATTTTCCTGGAACTTCGCGGCATATTTAATTACTTTTTCCAAAAAGGTGATTCCATCACCATCATCGTGAAAATATTGCGCACGGTGTGTATCTCCAAATCCGTCGAATCCTCCGGCAAGGGCAAGGTTTTCAAAAGCTTTCTTATTGGCCGAACGCAAATCAATTCGCTTAGCCATATCAAAAATCGACTTATAATGTCCGGCTTCGGTCTTTCTGTTTTCTACAATGGTCGCCACCGCTCCCGATCCTACTCCTTTTATAGCACCCATTCCAAAGCGTACGGCATAGTCTTTATTTACCGAAAATTTATAAAAAGATTCATTAACATCAGGGCCAAGTACATCAAGTTTCATTCGTTTACATTCTTCCATAAAGAAAGTAACCTGCTTAATGTCGTTCATATTATTTGAAAGGACGGCCGCCATATATTCCGCAGGATAATGCGCTTTTAAATAGGCAGTTTGGTAAGCGATCCAGGCGTAACAAGTGGAGTGAGATTTGTTGAAAGCGTAAGCCGCAAAAGCCTCCCAGTCTTTCCAAATTTTCTCCAAAACATCCCGCGGATGTCCTTTTGCTTCCCCACCATCTAAAAATTTTGGTTTCAGTTGTTCCAGCAAAGCGAAGATCTTTTTACCCATCGCTTTACGCAAAACATCGGCTTCACCTTTACTAAAACCGGCCAGTTTTTGCGAAAGCAACATCACCTGCTCCTGGTAAACTGTAATTCCGTAGGTTTCCTGGAGGTATTCTTCCATTTCCGGTAAATCGTAAGCTATTTCCTCGCTACCATGTTTCCGGGCAATAAAGCTCGGAATATATTCCATCGGTCCCGGGCGGTAAAGTGCGTTCATCGCAATAAGATCGTCAAAAACCGTAGGTTTAAGGTCCTTCATGTGCTTCTGCATTCCCGGCGATTCATACTGAAAGATCCCTACTGTTTCTCCACGTTGGAAAAGTTTATAGGTTTCTTCATCATCTAACGGAAATTCATCGGGTACCAAATCTATATTATGTCTGCCCTTTACAATCTGAACAGTATCTTTAATAAGGGTTAAGGTTTTTAACCCCAAGAAGTCCATTTTTAACAGTCCGGCGCTTTCTACAACCGAGTTATCAAACTGGGTAACATAAAGATCGGAATCCTTGGCTACCGAAACCGGAACATAATTGGTAATATCTCCCGGAGTAATAATCACCCCACAAGCGTGAATCCCGGTATTCCTAACCGAACCTTCCAAAACCCGCGCCTGATTTACCGTTTGCGCTTCCAGATCGTCCCCTTCAGCAATATTTAAAAGCTCATTTACTTTCTCTAAATCTTCACTTCTAAATTTCTTCTTCAGCTCCTTTTCATCCATCCCAAAGATCTTCCCGAGCTTGGACATGGTTGGTATCAGTTTAGAAATCCTGTCGGCATCTCCTAACGGAAGATCCAAGACCCTGGCCGTATCGCGAATAGAAGATTTGGCTGCCATGGTTCCGTAGGTAATAATTTGCGCAACCTGATTGGCACCGTATTTTTTAATCACATAATCCATAACCCGGCTTCGACCTTCATCATCAAAATCGATATCAATATCGGGCATACTCACACGATCGGGATTCAGGAAACGCTCAAAAAGCAGGTCGTACTTAATAGGATCTATATTGGTAATCGCCAAACAGTAGGCTACGGCGCTTCCCGCCGCAGACCCCCTACCCGGCCCTACCGAGACATCAAGGTTTCTGGCTTCGCGAATAAAATCTTCTACAATAAGGAAATATCCCGGATACCCGGTATTTTCAATAACTGAAAGCTCAAAATTAAGTCGATCCTCAATCTCTGGGGTTAGTTCGCCGTACCGCTTTTTAGCACCAACAAAGGTGATATGTTTCAGGTATGCATTTTCCCCGCGCTTACCGCCATCATTTTTATCTTCTTCAACTAAAAATTCGTCAGGAATCGTAAAAGCAGGTAAAAGTACATCCCGTGCCAGTTCAAAAGGCTCGATCTTATCTACCACTTCCTGCACGTTGCTAATGGC
>JAGXII010000117.1 GCA_024635735.1 Christiangramia sp.
AATGTGCAAAGCATGCACATAAACCTTCCTTTCTATGATGATGCTGAATTTGAAAAACTCCATGCCGCTATACGGTTACTTTTGCCCATTATTCCCGGTCTGGCTGCAAGTTCACCAATCCTTGATGGTAATTTTACCGGGTATAAGGACGCCCGAATGAATTATTATAAGACTAATCAGAAGGAAATTCCACAGATGACAGGAAAGGTAATTCCTGAACAGGTTTTTAATAAAAAGGATTATTACGATCGTATTTTTGAACCTATAAATCAGGCCATCAAATTTTTTGATACCGAAAATATTTTAGATCATCATTTTGTGAATTCCCGCGGTGCTATTGCCAGATTTGACCGAAACGCTATTGAGATCAGGGTGATCGATGTTCAGGAAAATCCTTCTGCCGATATTGCAATTGCCGCTTTCATCATCGAAGTTTTAAAATTACTGGTTGGCGAAGAACTGATTTCTCTTGAAGATCAAAAATCCTGGCATGAGGATGAGCTTTTTGAAATTTTTGATGAAGTGATTAAAAATGCTGAAAATACGCTTATTACCAATGAAAGATATCTGGCGATTTTTGATTTGAATAAACCTTCAGACGTTAAAAGTATATGGAAACGGCTTTATGAACTGGTGAAACCCAATCTCGAGGAAAGTCATCAGAAGTATATAGAGTTTATTCTTCAAAATGGAAGTCTTGCCTCAAGAATTTTAAAGGCTTTGCGCAGTGATTTTTCTGAAACCAATATTATAAAAGTCTATACCAGGCTTGGGAAGTGTTTGGAGAATAATCAAATGTTCAGGCCATGAAGCTGGTC
This sequence comes from Christiangramia sp., assembly GCA_024635735.1. Taxonomy (GTDB): domain Bacteria; phylum Bacteroidota; class Bacteroidia; order Flavobacteriales; family Flavobacteriaceae; genus Christiangramia. The sequence goes on from JAGXII010000117.1 coordinate 819, forward strand.
CTTACCTGTGAGCATGCTTTCAATGATATTCCAGTAGAGTATCAATATCTTTTTAGAAAAAAACTGGCAATTTTAAAGTCGCATCGGGGATATGATCCAGGAGCTTTTGATCTTTTTAAAACTTTAGAAAAACTCGCGCATTTTAGTAAATATCAGTCCATAGGAAGATTACTCATAGAAACCAACAGGTCACAGAGGCACAGGAACTTATTTTCAGAATTTTCAAAAGAACTGGATAAAAAAGAAAAATGCGCCATTCTTCAGAAATATTATTATTCCTACCGGAATGAAATTGAGGCAGTAATTCATGATTTTCTATCTAATGGAGAGACTGTCCTTCATCTTTCAATACATAGTTTTACTCCTATTTTAAATGCTGAGCAAAGGAATTGTGATCTGGGACTTTTATATGATCCCAAAAGAGAAGCAGAGAAGGAGCTCTGCCTGAAATTTAAAAAAAATATACTTCTTGAAAATGACGGTTTAAGTATCCGGATGAATTATCCTTATCTGGGAAAAGCAGATGGATTTACCACATACCTTCGGAAGAAGTTTAAAAATAATTACCGGGGCATTGAACTGGAAGTAAATCAAAAATGGGTGGATGAGAACATCTTGAATAAAGAGCTTAAAAAAAATCTCAGGCATGCAGTAGCCATGTTGATTAAATAAAAAAAGCCTCAAAATAGAGGCTTTATATTTATATGAATGAAGATCTTATTTCAAATCATATTCGAGGGTGATTTCAGTTTTTAGAAGTTTTGATAATGGACAGTTTTCTTTTGCCTTATGTGCAATTTTCTCAAACTGATCTTTATCAATACCTGGAACCACAGCATTAAGAATTAGATGAGATTTCTTTATTTCACCATCTTCAAATGTTATCTCAGAAGTGGTGGAAAGCTCATCTGGTTCAAAGCCTTCCTCAGTTAAAAATGCCGAAAGTTGCATACTAAAACAGCCGGCATGAGCTGCTCCAACAAGTTCTTCAGGATTGGTTCCGGTTCCTTGCTCAAAACGGCTTTTAAAAGAGTATTGAACATCTTTTAAAACTCCACTTTCAAGACTAACAGTTCCTTTTCCTTCTTTTAAAGAGCCTTTCCAAACGGCTGATCCTTTTCTTTTCATAATAATTTTCTTAATTGATTTCCCCTAAGTTAGTAATGAGAAGAAGAATCAGAAAAGATTTATAAAAACCTTAACCAAATGCTTCTAATATTAAAAGTAAAAAAAGCCCGAAGATATATCTCCGGGCTTTGTAATAAATATTAAACTTTGCTTATTTGATCTCTACAACCTCAAGATCAAAAACAAGGTCTTTTCCTGCAAGAGGGTGATTTGCATCAACCACAATGCTTTCATCTTTTACCTCTTTTACTACAAGATTGATCTCACGACCGTCAGGTCCTTTAGAAACTAATGGCATTCCAACCTCTGGCTTAAGTTCTTCAGGCAGTTGATTTTTTTCAACCTCCTGTACCAGTTCTGGTTTAGGTTCACCATATGCTTCTTCTTTTGGTATGTTTATAGTCTTTTTCTCGTTTACTTCCATATCGATAAGGCCTTTTTCAAAACCTGGGATAAACTGACCCTGACCTAAAGTGAATTCAATAGGCTCTCCGCGTTCAACGGAACTATCGAAAACCTGGCCGTCTTCTAATTTCCCTGTGTAATGTACCTTAACGGTGTCATTTTGCTTAACTTGACTCATAAATAGTATTTTTAACTGTTATATTTCCGGCTGTAAATTCATTTCCAGCCATTTAAAGCTGCAAAAGTACAAGTATCCTGCCGAAACCCAAAATACGTGACATATTAACCGTTTATGACACATTTTGTCATATTCTGAATAAATTGGATATTAATTAATTATCAGATAACTTTAAAGAATCATTTTTATATCAACCTAAAATCAATTGAACTCAACCTTATGAAAAAAAATGACAAAAAGAAGACCCCCAATTCCAGAAGAGATTTTTTAAAAAGTTCCGCGCTTGCTGCTGGTGCATTTATGATTGTTCCAAGGCATGTACTTGGAGGTCCTGGTTATACTGCACCCAGTGATAAATTAGTGATTGCAGGTATTGGAGTGGGAGGTAAAGGCCAGTCTGATATCTGGAACTTTTACCAAAGCGGAAAAGCAGAGATTGCTTACCTATGTGACGTTGATGATCGCAGGGCGGCCATTTCCAGAGAAAGATTTCCTAAAGCAAAATATTATAAAGACTGGCGTGAGCTTTTAGATAAGGAATCTAAGAATTTCGATGCCGTTTCAGTTTCCACCCCTGATCATAACCACGCCGTTCAGGCAATGGGCGCTATGGAACTGGGCAAGCATGTGTATGTTCAAAAACCCCTGACGCATGATATTTATGAAGCCAGAAAACTTACAGAAGCAGCCGAAAAATATAAAGTAGTTACACAAATGGGTAACCAGGGCGCCTCTGGTGATGGGGTTCGCCGAATGAGAGAATGGTATGATGCCGGCCTTATAGGTGAGGTGAACGAAGTTTATGTATGGACCAATAGACCGGTATGGCCGCAGGGAATTCCATGGCCGAAAACTTCATCTCCTGTACCTGCAGAACTTGACTGGGACTTATGGCTGGGAACTGCCCCTTATAAAGAATATGTAGACGGACTTGTTCCTTTCAACTGGCGTGGCTGGTGGGATTATGGAACCGGAGCATTGGGAGATATGGGATGCCATCTTATTGAACCGCCATTTAGTGTATTAGGTCTTAAATATCCTAAAGAAGTACAATGTAGTGTGGGAAGTGTATATGTTGATGAATTCCAGAGAGGATATTTCCCTGAAAGCTGTCCGCCTTCAAGTCATGTGATCATGAGTTTCGATGGTAAGAAAGAAAAAGATATTACCCTCCACTGGATGGATGGGGGTATAAAACCAATGAGACCTGAAGAACTAGGTCCTGAAGAAACTTTTGGAGATGGTGGAAATGGAGCCTTAATTATTGGTTCTAAAGGAAAAATGATGTGTGGTACTTACGGGCTTAATCCTCAGTTATTGCCAACATCCAGAACTAGTGAAGCTAATGTGCCAATTAAGTACGACAGGGTTGCTAACGGTATGGATGGTCACTATGCGCAGTGGGTGGAAGCAGCGCTGGCCGGATACGGTAAAAAAGAAGTAAGTTCTCCATTTAATATTGCCGGACCTTTAACCGAGTCGCTTTTAATTGCCAATCTCGCCATTCGTGGTTATGATGTTCAAAATATAACCGAGAATGATGAAGGAGAGAAAGTAGTTAATTATCCGGGTAGAGATATTAAAATGATCTGGGATGCAGAGAATATGAAAGTGAAGAATTTTGAAGAGGCTAACCAGTTTGTTAAGAGAGAATATTCCAATGGATACAGTTTATAATTAATGACAAAATGGACTGATTTAAAGAAAGATTATTTCAGAAAATCTTACCTCGTGGTAGTTTTTTTCGGAATAATCTTTTTTCAGTCTTGTAAAGATATTCATTCAAAAGACGAGGTAGACTGGGATACTATTTGTGTTACAGCGACCGCTTATAATTCCCTTCATTATCAAACAGAGGGCGATCCCACAATATCCGCCTGGGGTGATACCCTAAAACCGGGCATGAACGCTATTGCCGTTTCCCGGGATCTTTTAAAAATGGGACTGGATCATAATTCAAAAGTAAAAATTGAAGGTTTTGACAGTGTTTTTCTGGTAAAGGATAAAATGCATTACAGATGGCGAAACCGCATTGATATTTATATGGGAGAAAATGCCGAAAAGGCCAGGAAATTTGGCAGAAGAAAACTCAATCTTGCCTATATTTTTCAAAAAGACACCACCAAATAGGTTTTGTATTAAATCTTATTATTATAATTTCGGGAATTAAACTTCATTAAGAATGCCTTCATTTTCAGGATTTATTTTCTTCTTATTATTTACTATTAATTTTCAGCCGGTAATTGCACAGCAGGAACAGGATACTATTTCTGCGGAAATACCGGAAGCAAAAAAATATATCATAGGAATTACTGAAACACCTCCTTTTGTAGAAAAGCGTTTGGGAGAGTATACAGGATTAAGCATTTCTTCATGGAAACTGGTTAATGAACAATTGAAGACCGATTATGAATTCAAAGAATATGCTAGCCTGGCTGATCTTCTGGACGGGATTGAGAAAGGAGAAGTAGATTTTAGCGTGAATCCTATTACCGTTACCGATAACAGGATGAAAAGAATGGATTTTTCACAACCCTACTTTATTTCTCACACTAGTGTAGCAAAACGTAAAGAATCCAGATTGCTTAAACATCTGGAAAATCTTTTCAGCTGGGATTTCTTTTCGGTTGTTTTTCTTTTACTTCTGGTGATATTCATATTCGGTTTCCTGGTGTGGTTATTTGAAAGACGTAATAATGCTGAAGAATTTGGGGGCAGTATTAAAGGAATTATGCAGGGCTTTTGGTGGAGTGCGGTAACCATGACCACAGTGGGATATGGAGATAAATCACCCAGAACGCTTGGGGGTAGAATTATAGGTCTTATATGGATGTTTATGGCTGTAATTATAATTTCGAGTTTTACAGCGGGAATTGCATCTTCATTAACCGTTACCAGCATAAATGAGGAAATTAATAACATAGAAGATCTGCAAAGATTTGATGTGGGAACAGTGAATAGTTCCAGTTCTCAGGAATTGTTGAATCTTTATAATATCGAAAATACTCTGGTGAAAGACGGGGAAGAAGGGATAAAGGCAGTTTATGATAAAGAATTTTCTTTTTTCGTTTATGATGAACCTATTTTAAGGTATGAAATACAAAAACAGGATCTTTCAGATGAAATTGAAATTTTGGGCCAAAGCTTAAAAAAAGATTATTACAGCTATGCTTTTCCAAAGAATTCTAAACTACTGCCCTTAATAGATCCAATTTTGGTGAGATCGTTGAAAACCATGGAATGGTCTACGCTTACTGAAGATTATTACTAACTTCCAAGACCTAAATAACCAAGAAGAATCCAGAGAATAATAAAGACTATTATTATTCCCACACAGCCGCAACCTCCTCCTAGCTTTTTGGCTCCCCAACCCGCCAGGATGGCTCTGATTATATTTTTCATTTAATTTTTTTGTCTAAAATTATGACAGACAACATTAGTTTAAATCTAAATTGTGAAAAATTTAAAATTATTTTGCGCTAAATACTTGATTTTTAATATATTTAGCATCCTTTTCTAAACTATTTAACCATTATGCAAGTTGGAACAGATTCAGAAAAATCCTCTGAGGAACTTTTTTTCCAAATGAAGCGATCGAATAGCAATAAGCCAATTATCATTGCCATCATACTCGTAATTGTAATAAGTGCATTTGCAATGACAGGTGTGTATATGGGATATTGGTAAATTATTGCTTAATCTCATTCATAAGCAAAAAAGCTTTATTCACATACTCTTTCTCAAGGAAGAGCGCGAAGTAATTGGAGGTAGATATCATTTCGAAAACAGGTATACCTTCATACGCCAGTAATTTGAAAATATAGAAATACAAACCTACCGTTTGTGAACTATTCTTTGGAAGTGCAATTGTTATAGACGAAAGCTCATCCTTTACAGAGACTCTCACTTCATTTCTAAAACATTTTTCTACAAGATTTGTGAGCGTTGAAGAAACCAGGATATTGCTTTCCTGGTAATTACTTGAGTAATTCAGGTAAACACCAGTTTGATCTTTTACGGCTTCCAGCAATCTTGCTTTATTAGCTATAATAGTCTTTGAGTTAAGAAAAGTATATTCTGTTATCCCGGAACGCACCACAATGTCTCCCAATTCACGGAGATTTTTCATATTAATCTTCGTGCGTTTTGGAGCATATCTTCTAAGGGCCATAATAATACTTCCCTGCTTGACCGGTTTTCGCATTTCTTTCTCAACCTGCTCCTGAATATCTGAGGCGAGACCGCTAAAATTTACAATATCCCGCGCAATTGCGTCATCAAGAAAAGGTTGATGTCTTATTATATCGTGTACACAGGTGGTTATGGTCTTCATTGTTAATTATTGAACATTTTGTACAAATGTATA
>JAGXII010000118.1 GCA_024635735.1 Christiangramia sp.
TATTAGAAAGAAGAGTGCGTAGAATCACTTATCCTTCACTCTTCCTTACCAAAATCACCTTCAATTTTTAGCCAAACCTTTAAAAGTACAGAAAAAATAAAGCCATCTCATTTTTGCCAAATGAGACGGCTTCTTTTATTTTAACATTTTCGTCACATTTCGACTGCGCTCAATGTGACAGTTTCTTCTATCCTCTAGAACCAGGCACTCCAGGGAATTCTGGAAAGCATTACCACAAGAGCCAAACCATAAAAAATGGCCAGCATCTTGAATTTAGGTCTGGAAGTCAGTTTTGATTTATGTTTGGAATAACCTACAGTTATCAGGGCAATTGCTATGATCATCATTAGCGGATGCTCCACATTATATAATCTAAGTGTTGAATCTGCCATTACACCGCCCATACCTTCCTGAGCCCACATTTTAAAATAGGGAGTCGTAAAGTACAGTACTATTCCAATAAGTAACTGTATATGCGAAACTATAAGAGTAAATAACGCAATCCTGAAATTGGTCGCGGAATATTCCTTATTAGCAGCAAAGCCAATAATGGCATTAAAACTGGCAATTAAAAGCATAAATAAAACAAGGTATGCCCAGTAAGAGTGTATAAATTGAACCGTTTCGTACATAATAATTTTTTTAGTTATGCTAAATTAATAAATCAAAGCGGGATTATTCCCAGCGATTTTCAGCGGCAACACCACCCCAAATAAGTGTCGCCAGATATGGATTATCAATAAAAGGATTCCGGTTGCCCTGAGCTCCTTCAATTACGTTATTTCTTTGAATTTCAAAGGCCGAAACAGGATCTTCCACATTCCACTCAAGGAACAGTGCAAGTGATCCTACTTCATCAAAACTATCTCCGTATCTAAGGTTCACGTACATTACCATCCTTGCAACATCACCTCTCCAGTCGTCACCAGGATACCATTTATCACCATCGATTAATTTGTAATCTCCGCTACCATCGGTAAAAGGATAATTTAACCTTTCAGAATTAATATTCACATCTGCCACTCTCATATGGTGCATATCATTTGCAGCCTCATCATTATTTAGTTTCGATTGAGGATAGATATGCTCCGTATTATAGGTTTCCCCTTCGCTCAGATCTCCCAGTTGATATTCATCATCCGGACGAATTTCCCCTGAATACATCAAAACAACCATGGATGGATCATCAAGATCTGCATCTGCATCATATAAATAATCATGTCTGTCTGGATATTCCAGTCTGTTTACATGCTTGTCTGTTGTAAAATCTGAAAGCACCTGGTACAGCAAATCAGGATCCTGGGTAAAAGTCATTTCACTGTAATAATCCTGAAGGTTTGAGGGAATATTGAATGAAAGTGCCTCGACAACACTTATCGTCACCGTACCGGTAGAACAGGTTGGCGTAGGATCATCATCACAGATAGTATAGGTGAAAGTGTCCTCCCCGCTAAAACTAGCCCCAGGCTTATAGGAAATACTGCCGTCTTCATTTAGAACTACCGTTCCAGCAGTAGCAGAATCGTCTATAGAAGAAATAGTCGCATCATCTGTTAGATCATCGTTTCCTAAAACATCTTTAATCGTAACCAATCCACTACCTATATTTAATACCACGAGATCATCATTCGCTTTTGGTGAGCCTTCATCTATAACATTCACGGTTATGGTTGCGGTGTCACAATTTGGAGTTTCATCATCATCGCAAATTGTATAGGTAAAAGTATCTTCACCGGAAAACCCGTCATTAGGTGTATAGGTAATAGAACCATTTTCTTCTAAGGTAACTGTAGCATTACCACTTTCACTCAGTACTTCGGTAACAGAGGCATTATCTATAAGCTGATCGTTATCGAGGAAGTTATTGATACTAAATGAACTGTTCTCATTTGTTTGATAGGTATCATCTTCTGCGACCGGATCTCCGGCATCCTCCACCGTCACGGTTACGGTTGCCGTAGAACATCTATCGCTGTCTCCGGGAACACAAATGGTATAGGTAAAAGTATCTTCACCCTTAAAGTCGGCAGGAGGTGTGTAAGAAAAGGTTCCATCCCGTTCGTCTACCACTTCTCCACCCTGGGTGGTTTCAGCATCAAAATCTGTAATTCGTGCGTTATCTACGATATCATCATTCTCTAATAAGATATCGGAATCAAAAATATAGGTTTCGTTTTCTGAAACGCTAAAAGCATCATCTGCAGCAACCGGGTTTACTACCGGATCGGGTTTTGGAGTAGGCTCCGGACTATCGGTACTACATCCAAGAATGGTTAAAACAGAAACCGCTAAAAATAATATCCTTTTCATTTATTCATTTTTAAATTTTCCTGTGGAACAACAGGATTTAGTATCGGGATTGCAAATATCTGAAATTCTGGCAACTTTCTTCAAAAAGAAAACCTCTTATCCATTTTAAGGATAAGAGGTTTCTATTAATTTCAAGTAACTCTATGATTACTCGTTAAGAATCCACTCACCACCAGATTTAATTACACTGATAGTTTCAGTTGTGTTACTTCCGTTATAAACGGCATAAGTTATTATATACTTCTGACCTTCTTCAGCATTTGGAGCGATCTCATCTAGAAGAACGTTCATTGCTTCAAGGATCATCTCCGGACTCCAGTAAGCAGCATTTCCGCTTCTTACATCAAAGTTTCCGTAACGACCCATACTTCCTGCAGGAGCAGGATATTCATCAATAAGTACATCTGCAATAAATCCATAATCACCACCGGCTAAGGTATATCTGATGGTGTTATCAGGAATCCACTGGCCATCGATATTTCCAAATTGCAATGAAGTTTCCTTCACACTTGGAATATGCATCCATTTACCACCTTCAAATACGAAATTCGCATATTCAGTAGATACCCCACCATCATAGAAATTATAAGCTACGGCTACGAAATCTCCTTCTTCAGCATATGGGAAAGTTCTTCCAAGGAAAATAGCAAGCTTATAAAATGCTTCATCTTCATCATCAAAGTTAGGATAAGACTGTCCCATTTCTGTATAGTCTTCATTATCTAACATTAGAGGCTGGCTCCAGTTTCCGTTAGTGTAAGCGTATACATTAGTAGATTGAATAGTAGATACAGACGCGTCTTCATCAATTACATAAGTACCTCCGCTAAGAATTACATTTTCAATAACAATAGTTACAGCGCCATTATAGATTTTATAAGTAACCTCAAATTTAGCTCCTTCTGTAGCATCTGGATAGTTATTCGTCAATACTGCATTCACAGCTTCAAGAAGCATTTCATCACTCCAGTAATTATCACTGGAAGATCTTACGTCAAAACTATTATACTGAGCAGCATTTCCAGCTGGTCCAGGATAATCTGTTGCGAATTCAACTCCTATGTAATCGTAATCATCATTATCCAGTTCATAAGCAGTTCCTCCAACAGCAACGTACGAATTACCGTCAAACTGTACGGTCATACTTTCTGTTCCTGAGCTACCATCATAAATGTTATAGGCAACGTTATATTTTTGCCCTTCCACACCATCATAATGATCTGCAAGAACAACATTGATAGCCTCAAGGATCATATCATTGCTCCAGTATGCATCTCTGTCTTCTCTTCTGTCAAAGTTGCTGTAATTAGCAGCACTGGAAGCAGGCTCCGGATAATCAGCCGCTAATTCCTCTCCAATAAGATCAAAATCATCAGGATCAAGAGTGTACTGAATTTCATCTGCCAGAGTTCTGTAAGTTAGCTCTACATAATCTCCCTCTTCCGCTTGCGGAAACTTGTATTCAAGTAAGTCCTGAATATCTGACATTCCCGTAAAGAAATTTGAAGAAAGACCTATTGCAGCATAATCATCTGCAGCTACAGAATACTCTTCAACTCTGATAGGATCATAAATATTGAACGTAATGTTCGCTGTTGAGTTCGCTCCGTAAGTAGGATATTCATCACTTAGAAACACCGGGATCAAATCTTTAGCATCGTCAAGACTACTAAAGTTAGGAAAGTTAAGTTCTAAAGAAGAATAGTCATCCTCTGTGAGCGTATAATTGATATCTCCAACAGCCAGCTGGTTATCCAACCGGTTGTTTATCTCGTCCTGGATCTCCTCCATAGGCTGGCAACCTACAATTGTAAGCCCAATGAACGTCATTAATAAGTAAAATGTCTTTTTCATTTTATAACTTTTAGAAATTTATTTTAGCACCTACTGTATAAGTGCGACCAAAACCATACCAGACAGCACCATAGCCACCAGTTGAATCAGCTATATATTCAGTTCCTAGTACGTTGAATACGTTTGCATTAAGTCTTGCTCCAAATGGACCAAACTCAAATTTATGGGTCAAACCGAAATCCAATAAACCATAATCTGGTACTTCAACCGGATTTGGAAGATTTGGCTGAGTTCTGCTTGTTGGCTCGAAATCTGCATAAAATCTATCGTAGTAAGTAAAGGTACCACGTAAGGTGGTTCCCGGAAATACTTCGAAATCGGCTCCAAGAGCAGCAGTGGTTTGAGCAGCGTTACCTACTGGCACCCCGTCAATATATACATTGATAGGATCTCCAACCTGTTCCTGGTTCTCATCGAAAATACGTACATCTTTTACATCACTGTTCCATTTCCAGTCTCCTACAGAAGCCATACCTCTTAAGGTAAGTCTTTCACTTGGTTTGTAATCGATATCAACCTCAACCCCCTGGTGTAAAGCATCTACTCCTAAAATGTTAGCAAATAAAGGATCTCCTTCTAACGTTGGAATAGCCTGAACGAAGGTTCTGTCTTTCCAAAGTGTTCTATAAACGTTAACGTTGGCTCTAATTTCAGAAGTTCTGTACCCGTATCCAAGCTCTGCACTAAAAATCTTCTGATTTTTAGCATCAGCGTTTATATCGTTCTGAAAGTTCTGAAAAACGTCGTTTGAGAAAGGAGCCTTTTCAAAATATCCTATGTTCGCAAATACATTATTACGATCATCAAGGTTATAGTTAGCACCTCCTTTAGCACTGTATCCAAAGAAGTTTACCCATTCAGTCTTTTGCTTAGGATCGCTATCAAGGTAGTTGAAATAATCTATCCTGTTATAAGAAGTATTAGAAGCAGCAAGAGAGATAAATGCTGAAAGGATGTCGTTGGAATATTCTGCCTGGGCGAATACACCTTCCCAAAGTACTTCATTATCATTCCAGTAGTTGATCTTATCTCCTACTCTTGCAAGGTTTAATGGATCGTTTACATTACTATCATCTGCCCAGTACTGACCTCCTAAAAGATCTTTTACTTCCTGGAAGTGTTTTCCCTTGTAATATCTAAAATCTACTCCACCAGTAAGGTCAATCTTGTCATTAACTTCAGTTGATAAAGTTGAAAGCAGACCATACCACTGGTGGTCGTTTCTTGAATCATAAAGTATAGTTCCAGCTCCATCAGCACCGTTAGCAGCATTTTCCGCAACTACCTTATCAAGATTTAGCGGCTGGTAAGGCGCGCTTCTGTATGGAGAATCTACAGATCTTAAGTTAGCATCCCCGGTATATCCACCTCCACCACCTGTTCCAAAGGAAACGTAAGCAGCACTAGAAAGTGTTGTAGCGTTTGAAATATCCCAGTAGTGATTTAAAGAGATCTGTGGTTTATGGTAGAAGTTATCCTGAACATGTTTCACTTCACCGTTCAAATAACCCCAGTCACCATTAAATTTAATTCCGCGGTCGCTGATCTCATAATCTTCTACAGAATATTGAGTTTCGCGCTGACCGTGACGCTGTGGCGCTCCAAAAGCAGTAAGAGAAAGTTCATGGTTTTCACCAATCTCTTTTGCCACATTCACAAAATAGTTATAACCTTCAAATTCAAGTCCGTCAGCGAAACGCTCCCCACTTGTTTTTGAAGCAGAAATAGTTGCAGCCCAACCATTTTCTGTTTTTCCAGTAGAAACAGTAGCTCCAAATTTCTGAAGACCATCATTACCAGTTTGAGCAATAACGCTTCCTCCTTCTTCCATATCGGTAGATTTAGTAACAATGTTAACGGTACCACCTATAGAAGGCACAGCAACTTTAGAAGCCCCAAGACCTCTTTGAACCTGCATGGTTCTTGTTACATCTGCAAGACCGGCCCAGTTACTCCAGTATACACGACCATTTTCCATGTCGTTTACAGGAACACCGTTGATCATTACCGCGATGTTTTCAGAGTTAAAACCACGAAGCCTTAAATCGGCATCTCCAAAACCACCTCCAGATTTGGTAGCGTATACCCCAGGAGTAGTTTTAAGGATTTCAGGAAATTCCTGGTTACCCAATTGAGTTTCAATTTGAGCTGTTCTGATCGTTGAAACAGCCACCGGAGTTTTACGATCGATTGCTAAAGAGTAGCTGGTTATCACAATTTCATCAAGTGCATCTGCATCTGGTGATAAAATAATGTCCCCAAGGTCTTGAGTGGTGCCATTTGAAACTGAAAAATCAATAGTTTTCGTTTGATATCCTACGAAACTAATTTCAATTTTTCCTGTTGCCGAAGTTGCTTTCAGAGAAAAGTTCCCGTCAAAATCAGTGATTGCACCATTATTGGTACCTAACACTCTAACATTGGCTCCAGGTAGCGGACCATTCATTTCAGAATCGATTACCGTACCGGTAACAGTTCCTTGAGCAAAAATTGTAGCTGATGCCAATAACATCGCTAACAGTAATAATTTCCTCATTTGTTTAATAGTTTGTGTTTGATTAAAAATTCGTGGCAAAAAAAAGCTAATTCTCCGGGACCGTAGTTTACCGAAGTGTTAAGGTTTTTAACTTTAACATTATGCCGTTGTAAAGCTATACAAAAAAAGAAAGTGCCTGATTTCAGGCACTTTAAAACTACTAACAGGTAATTAACAATTCGTTGTTAATTACCTTATGTAAAGTTCTAACAATCTTTTAGTAGAAGAATCATGATTATTCACGTCTTTACGTGCAAAATCTTCAAGAATTTTGTTAGCAAGTTGCTTTCCTAATTCCACACCCCATTGATCATAGCTGAAAATATTCCAGATTACACCCTGAACGAATATCTTATGCTCGTACATCGCGATTAGCTTACCCATACTTTCGGGAGTAAGCTTATCTATTAAGATAGTATTGGTAGGATTATTACCCTCGAAGATTTTAAAGGGTTTTATCTTATCTATTTCTTCTTCTTTAAATTTTTTAAACTTCAGCTCCTCCACTACTTCCTCTTCCGTCTTTCCATTCATTAGAGCCTCCGTTTGTGCAAAATAATTCGCCATCAACTTATCCTGATGATCCTGATCTCCGAACAATGAATTTTTGAAGCCTATAAAATCTGCAGGAATAAGCTTGGTGCCCTGGTGTATCAACTGGAAGAAAGCATGTTGAGAATTAGTTCCAGGCTCTCCCCATATAATAGTACCCGTCTGGTAATCTACTTTATTTCCATTTCTATCTACACTCTTTCCATTACTTTCCATAATCGCCTGCTGGAGATAAGATGGAAACTTATCAAGATACTGACTGTAAGGAATCACAGCCTCTGTCTCGGCATTGAAAAAATTATTATACCAAATAGAAATTAGAGCAAGCTGTACGGGAAGATTTTCTTCAAAAGATGTGTTCTTAAAATGCTCATCCATCTTTCTCCCACCTTCCAGCAAGGCTTCAAAGTTCCCATATCCAATTGCAAGGCTTATAGAGAGACCTACAGCACTCCAAAGTGAAAAACGACCTCCAACCCAATCCCACATCGGGAAAATATTGCCTGATTCAATACCAAAATCCTCTACATTCTTTTGATTTGAAGATACGGCCACAAAATGCTTTGGCACCTCTTTCTGAGCAACCGATTTTAGAAACCAGTTTCTTGCTGTGGTAGCGTTACTAAGGGTTTCCATGGTAGTAAAAGTCTTGGAAACCACCAGAAATAAAGTGGTTTCAGGATTTAAATCCTTAAGAGTCTCATGAACGTGATCCCCATCTACATTTGAAATAAAATGAAGCTTAAGATGATTTTTATAAAACTTAAGACAATCCGTTACCATTACAGGCCCAAGATCTGAACCTCCTATTCCAATATTCACTACATCGGTAAACGCCTTACCGGTATAACCTTTTTTAGAACCGTTAATTACCGATTCACTAAATTTTTTAAGCTTTTCTTTAGCGGCCTGCACCTCAGGAACCACATTAATTCCATCTACATTTATCTCCGCATTGGAATCGGCCCTTAACGCTGTATGAAGTACAGGTCGGTTTTCGGTTTCATTAATCGCTTCTCCAGAAAAGTAACTGTGCATAGCTTCTTTTAACTTACATTCTTCTGCAAGTTTTAAAAGCAGCTTTCTGGTATCCTCGTTAAGCCTGTTTTTACTATAATCTACATAAAAATCTTCCCAGCGAATACTTAACTTTTCGGCACGCTGTGGATCTTCACTAAACATATCCCGCAAATGATCATTTCCAATCTCATCAAAATGCTTCTGCAGTTCTTTCCAGGCTTCAGTTTTAGTAGGGTTTATGTTCTCCATCTAAATATGTTTGTACGGAATTTCGTCTAATTCTTTTTTCAATGGCTCAATGAATGCAAAATACTCATCCTTGAGCGAATCTTTTATTTTTTCAGCAGAAGGTAAATTCTGGCGGAAAGGATCTACCTGTTTACCATTCACCCAGAACCTATAACATACGTGAGGACCGGTAGCAAGGCCGGTACTTCCTACATAACCAATCAAATCTCCCTGCTTCACATATTGCCCCGTTCTAACCGCTCTTTTAGTCATATGTAAATACTGCGTGGTGTATTTACTGTTATGCCTGATCTTTACATAATTTCCATTTCCGGAAGTGTAACTTGAGGCAATCACGGTTCCATTGGCCGTGCTTACAATAGGTGTATTATATGGAGCAGCATAATCTGTTCCCAGGTGTGCTTTCCATCGCTTCTGCACCGGATGAAATCTACGTTTCGTATAGCGGGAAGATATTCTTGAATAATTAAGTGGAGCTTTTAGAAAAAAGCTTTGTAAGGCTTTCGCTTCAGCATCATAAAAACTTGGTTTGCCTGAAACCGTATCGGTATTAAACCGGAAAGCGTAAAATGGTTCTCCCGAATGTTTGAAAACTGCGGCATCTACCTTTTCTATTCCTGCAAAAATGGTGTCATCTATATATTTTTCATGATAGACCATTTTAAACTGATCTCCCTTTTGAAGTTTGAAAAAATCTATACTCCACTGATAAATATTAGAGAGCTCATATACCAGCATATTGCTAAGCCCCTGTGCCTGCATTGCTTCTGAAAGTGAAGAAGTCACAACTCCCGAAATTTCACGTTTCTTAACCGTAACAGGTCTTTTCCGGTTCTCTACATAAATACTGTCTCCAAGACTAAGAACTGTATAATCTATCTTATTCTTCTGATAAATAAAATACTGAGGAGTTTTAGCCGAATCTTTAGCCCTCAGGATCATATATTTCTTTCCGGCAGTAATTCGTGCAGGATTAAAACTATCCTTTACCTTTTGGGTGATTTCATAAACCTTACCGGGTTCAACACCGTTTTTATCCATTATGGCCCCAAAGAAATCTCCAGATTTAATAGTATCCCTTACTACTTCAAAATCATTAAGCAAAAAGCCATATTCCTTCTCGACCGGAGGCAACTTTTTCTTTTCAACCTTTTTGACTGCCTGGTCTTTCTCATCATTATTGCAGGAAGTTAATACCAGCAACATCATTAACACTAAGCCTAAATTCTTCAATGTTTTCTTTTTTGATTTTCTGTATTAAACGTGTGATCTACCCATTGTTTACCCCAATTCTCATATTCTTCTTCACTCCACAAATTGGGGAAAAAAGTTATTTTTTGAAAGCCCGGAGGTAAAAATTCTTTCCAGTTAGTTCCTCCAGTAGCCTTTACAGTGTGATTCTTTTTGCTCAGGTATCTATATGCAGCCCCCATATGCATTAGCAACCAGTTAATATTTACATTAACATCCAGATTTCGCAACGCAAGTTTTAATTCTTTATTATTCCTTTCCTCCTCGTGCATTCCCAAATATCGATGCCAGATCGTTTTCTCTTTTACTTCCCTTGCAATTCGTAAAAAACGCGGTGTATAACGAACTTCAAATTGTCTTAATGTTAGTGTTTTTTCACCGGTTTCCATATCTATCCCTCCTTTTTTCCAGTATATATTCTCGTAAAGTTCCTCTATACTGCTGTCTTTGGAAAAGTTATTTCGAATTTCTGCAGATACCAGATTCTCCATTGGTGTAGAATAGAATTCAATCATTCTGAATTGAGCCGATTGAAATCCACTTGCAGGTAAAAGAGCCATTCTGAATTTTAAAAACTGTTCCCTATCCATCCCCTTGATCATCACATCAAAAGAATCGATAAGTATCCTTATATAACGATTAATCCTTCTAAGCTTTTCAACAAAAAAGTCTACACTTAGATTCGGAGTTTCAATTATTTGTTTTTGTTCGTGGATAATAAGCTTGAAATAAAGCTCAGTGATTTGATGATAAGTAATGAAAATCTTTTCATCAGGAAAGTGAGTGTTTGTCTTTTGAAGACTCAATAAAGTATCTAAACTAATATAATCCCAGTAAGAAAGGTAACGATCGTATAGTAACCCATCCAGATAGGACCCCATATCCTGACCCGAATTTCTGAATTTCTCTTCCAGTTTTACTATTCGTTCAGCAATTTCGGGTTTTATTTCCATATTATTAATCCATTATAATCCTGAATTGATGCTTCAGGCCTTTATATGCTTCTAAATCTGCATCAAGGGATCCCACCGCGAGATCTGCTTCAATTTTTAAAGGTATTTTATTCTCATCATCACTTACCCAAAAAGTAAGGCTTTCCTTTTCTTTAAAGACTCTACCCGCCATTACATACGGACGGAATTTTAAAGATGCAACCTTTCCAAACTTTGTCTTAATCACCTCTCTACCAAGGAAAACCAGCTTAAAATCCATGTTTTCATCATCTATAAACATGTTCAGCCTCATCTCGTCCCCGGGACGCAAATCATCATTGTCAATTTGGTTGCGAATATAATAAAATGCCGATAACAAATCGTGCACATTATTAGGTGTTGAAAAAGTTTGTCTATTATTAGTCTTATTATTCAGAACATGAGCCTTGTTAGCCTGGTGATCAAAATTTATCTCCAGATCTTTGGTATATCCTCCCTCATTTATTTTCCTGATAAATCTATAAGGCTTACCGGTGTCACGGTCTATATAGGTTTGGTAATCGTCGTCTACTTTAAAAAACAAACTTAAAAGTCCTGTGGACTTTCCTATACCTTTAACATGATAAACAGATTTATTATTCAATTGAGTTTGATCTACTTCTAGTGTTGCATAACTGGCATTAAAAAATCCATAATGAATTCTGAATTTAAACCATTCACCATCTTTATAGGCTTCCTGAGAAGAAAGTCCGGCTGAACTACATAGTAGAATTATAAGGGTAATTGTAAAAAGTCTTTTCATCGCATTAAATTTCCTAAGTAATAGTATTTATGGGCGTAAATGGATATTTACAATTACTATTCCAAAAGTATCAAAACAAAAAACCCCATCAAATTAATGATGGGGAATTTTGTCTAATAACCAACTAAAACTTAAATTATGAAAAAAATTAAATCATTCCTGGTAACCACTCCAAAAATGCGGATGCAAAAGTCTTATATTTTCCCCTTCTTTACAATAGGAAAAATAACTTTAACTAAAACGTTATGTGATTATCAAGCTTTTATTTTTTTCCATTAAGATTTAGTAAATTTTTAATTTTAATTTAAAGTTCCTCGCAAATCCTGTTCTCTTTCAATCGCCTCAAACAGAGCCTTAAAGTTCCCTTTTCCAAAAGATTGCGCTCCTTTTCGCTGAATAATCTCGAAGAACATAGTTGGTCTGTCTAAAACAGGCTTGGTAAAGATTTGAAGAAGATAACCCTCATCATCACGATCTACCAGGACTCCAAGTTCCTTTAGCGGTTCCAGTTCTTCATCAATTTCTCCCACTCTATCCAGAAGATCATCGTAATAAGTTTCCGGAACATAGAGAAATTCCACGCCACGATCACGTAGAGCAGTCACTGTTTCTATAATGTTATCTGTAGCCAGGGCGATGTGTTGCACCCCCGCTCCATTGTAAAAATCTATATATTCTTCTATTTGAGATTTTTTCTTTCCTTCTGCCGGCTCATTAATCGGGAATTTGATACGGCCATTTCCATTACTCATCACCTTACTCATAAGGGCAGTGAAATCTGTAGAAATATCCTTATCGTCAAAAGAGACCAGTTGAGCAAAGCCCATTACTTTGGCGTAAAACTCCACCCATTTATTCATCTCATTCCAGCCAACATTTCCAACCATATGGTCTATAAACTGTAAACCTGTATCAGCAGCCTGCGCCTTGGTATTCCATACTCTGTATCCTGGAAGAAACGGGCCTTTGTAATCGTTTCGTTCTACAAAAAGATGAATGGTTTCCCCGTAGGTATGGATCCCTGAAATTACGGCCTTGCCATTTTCATCTTCCATTACATAGGGTTCCACATAAGATTTTGCGCCACGTTTGGTGGTTTCCTCATAACTCTTCCTGGCATCGTCTACCCAAAGAGCTACAAACTTCACTCCGTCACCGTGCTGTTCTATGTGCCTGTTAATATCTCCTCCCGGATGAAGTGGAGAGGTAAGTACAAGCCTTATTTTTCCTTGCTGAAGCACATAGGAAACACTTTTCTTATTTCCTGTTTCCATCCCTGAATAAGCTACCGGCTGGAAGCCCCAGGCATGTTGATAATAATAGGCTGCCTGCTTGGCATTCCCAACGTAAAGTTCAACGAAATCAGTTCCCAGTATTGGCAGGAAATCCTCTGCATCAGGAACCACTTTTTTTAATTTTAAAGATGTGCTATCTGTAGTCATTGTTTTAATTTTTTAAAGGATAATCGATTAATTTTTTTCTGAATTAAATTCTGAAAAGTTACCACATCGCTCTATCCTGTGCTGATAAATCATTTTTCATTTTACTATTTATCCTCTCCTTCCAGCCATGATTTATAGTAAGTCTCATCGGCAATTTCCATGGCATCTTCGGTAACCATCAAAGGTTTGAAGGTGTCTACCATCACCGCGAGCTCTTCGGTATCAGTCTGCCCGATACTTCTTTCAACAGCTCCCGGATGCGGACCATGAGGAATACCTGCCGGGTGAAGCGAAATATGCCCGGCTTCAATATCATTGCGGCTCATAAAATCTCCATCTACATAATACAACACCTCATCACTGTCTATATTACTGTGGCTATAGGGTGCCGGAATACTTTCCGGATGATAATCATATTTTCTTGGGCAAAAACTGCAAACCACAAAGGCATCGGTTTCAAAAGTTTGATGAACCGGTGGCGGCTGATGGATACGGCCCGTAATAGGTTCAAAATCATGGATTGAAAAGGCATAGGGATAATTATAACCGTCGTAACCTACCACATCAAAAGGATGAGTGGCATATATCATATCAAAAATTTTGCCCTGCTTTTTTATTTTTATCAGAAACTCCCCTTTTTCATCATTGGTTTCAAGCTCATAAGGCTGGCGAAGGTCCCTTTCACAAAAAGGAGAATGCTCCAGCAATTGTCCGAACCAGTTCCTATATTTTTTAGGAGTATAAATAGGCCTTCTTGATTCTACGATGAATAAGCGGTTATTCTCATCGTCAAAATCCAGTTTGTAAATGGTTCCTCTTGGAATAAGCAAATAATCTCCGTATTTAAAATCGAGGTTCCCCAAATGCGTACGCAGTTTACCGCTTCCTTTATGAATAAAAATCAATTCATCGGCATCGGAATTCTTATAAAAATAATTCTCTGTCGATTCCTGAGGGGAAACCAGAATAATATCGACATCTGAATTCGTTAAAACCGGTTTCCGGCTTTTAAGATAATCTGGATGAGGAGTGATTTGAAATCCACGAAATCTGTAAGATTTAAGGTTATTATCTATGGCAATTTTCGGAGTTACATCATAACTCCCCTTAATTTCTTTTACCTGAGTTGGTCGATGTTCATGATAAAGGTTTGACGACATTCCATCAAAACCAATTGTCCCGAAAAGTTGTTCGTAATAGAGACTTCCGTCAGGTTTTTTAAATATGGTATGACGTTTATGTGGGATTTTACCAAGTTTATGATAAAAAGGCATGATTTCAGAATTTAAATGAATCCAGATTTTACGAATTTTTGAAAAATCGCGGTTTTTTCAAAATAATATTTCGATTAACACAAATATCAGGAATTTTTACGGAATTATTCTTAAATCAACACTAAAAACCCGGACTTGAAAAGTGAAAACAACGGCAAATAAGTTTAAGGTTCAGATTTTCAAACTAAAACCAGAATCCCAGGCTAAAGAACCAGAAACTATCTTTCACTTCCGGAGAATAAGAATATTTCACCTCCAGAGGCCCCATAAAAGTTTCAATTCCATATCCAAGCGCATATCCCGTATAATCTGGCCATGTAAACCAGTTTCCTGTAGTATAAAGCCTGTTTTCTACGTTTGCGATATTGGCACTTGCGGTAATATGATTCTTGGGAAAAATCTGATAATCTAGCTCCAGCAAGGCTTTTATATAACTATCCCCAGAAAGACTCACAAAATCATATCCATAAAATGGAATGAAGTTATTTATAAGATCGTTCCCATAGCCACCCAGAAAGAAGTCAAGGACATTAATATCATCATTCCCTATTTTGAAACCCGTTTCGGCTGAGATCTCGGTCGTAAAATTTTTGGCCAGTGCGGTTACATATCCAATTTCTCCCTTAGCAATGGAAAATTCGGCAAATTCAGGATCCTGATTCGTACTGAAAAGATACAAGTGAAAATCGCCGTTGAAAAAAACCCCTCGAGTGGGAAAATATTTATTATCCAGTGAATCATACTTTAGATATCCAAACGTGCTGAAGTAATGATTATCCTCAAAAACATTGCTGGTGGCGGCATTATCTATAGTAGCCGAAGCTATTTTCAGATATTTATGCTCTGCTCCCATGCCGAATGAAAAAACCTGTTTAAAAAGAGTCTGAACGTAAAACTGGTTGGTAAAATCCTTATAATCGACGTTTATTTCCCGTAATCCACCCAGATCGTCAAGGCCTCCGTTCTCCTTTGCAAAATCAAAACTTACATCTTTATCAAAATTATTATAGCGTGATCTTAACCCTATACTCCAGTAATATCCCTTATCTATATAATAGTCAAAATTATATCTGATCTTATCCCCGAGAATTAAATCCATCGATAATACATCGTTCGTAAGAAGTAAACTTTTACGGGTAAGGTTTACAAGCGCCGCACTATGATATAATTCGTCGTAATGAAGCCCCAGTCTAAGCAGGGTTTTATTAAAACTTTCCTCAATTTGCATTGCAAGTACAAAATCTTCATTATCCTTGTTGGGAACCAGCTGATAGTTTATTTTATTGAAGTTTCCTGTGGCCGAAAGGTTATTGATCCCAATATTTAAATCATCGAAATCGTAAGGTTCGTTATATTTAAGTTTAAGCTTTCCCAGGATATAAGAACGGGGATAGTCATTATTCCCTTCAATAGTAAGCCCGCTAATATTGAAGTTTTTAATTTTAGGCACTTCAATTTGCTCTTCCCTATATCTTTGCATTTCAGCGATGTCCTGCAGTTCCACAATTTTTTTTCGTGTTGCAACCGCCCCGGAGTCAATGATGGCCGAGCCTTCATCAAAAGATAATATCGAAAATTCAGAAATATCGGGCTTTATATAAATATCAGTTAAAGGGATTTTCTTTCTCATGTCGGAGATCGTCCTGAAATTGCTTATTTGCGTAAGAATATCGAAGACCGTCTTTAAATTTTTTCTTTCAATAAGACTATCCTGAACATCCACACCAATAACAATTTCAGCCCCTCTTTTTCTTAATTCTTCCACCGGATAATTATTAGCCGCTCCGCCATCTGTAAGCAACCTGTCCTCTATTTTCACCGGACTAAAA
>JAGXII010000119.1 GCA_024635735.1 Christiangramia sp.
AAAACTCATCGGTGTTTGCGTGGGCTAAATCATGGGTATTTCATAATTAATATTTATGTAAGTGAATATCCCTGGAAGATAATTTTAATGCTAACAGAGTAATTATCTAAATTATGAAAATAAATTAGATTTTCAGGATCTTGACTCAGCGAATCTCTTATGAAAAGCCCTGAAAAAATAAAACCTTACAAACGCATGTCCTGTAAGGTTTTAAGAAGTTTATTAGTGAGTGATACTGGATTCGAACCAGTGACCCCTACCCTGTCAAGGTAGTGCTCTGAACCAACTGAGCTAATCACCCCTAATGCAGCAAATATATTAAAAAGCAGTTTTAAGGGATCAAGTTTATAAATAAAAAAAGACTTCTATTTCCGGAAGCCTTTTATAGTCATTTTATATTATTGGCCACTACCTCTCCTCTGATTATTGCGGTTTGCGTCTGCACGTTAATGGTTACTGAAAGAATGTATACTGCCTCAGACAATATTAAATTCCATGCAACTAACTCATTGTCCATTTTTTAATAAATTCAACTCCTTGAAGTTCTCCTCGATCAAGTGTAAACACCCTCACATCTAAAGTTGATAAATCTATTTACTTTGTAAATCCCAATTTGAACCATAAATAATATCTCAAAGAAACTCTGACCTTGATTTCACCAATCTTAAAAGATTAGACCAGAAATTAATCCTGATCCTTTATGGCATCATATAATACCTGCTGGATATTTGTTCGGGTATTTAGCTGGTATAGGCGCGTATTGTCTCTGGTAGGAATTACCCTGTTAGAAAGGAAAACATACAGCAAATCGGTATCTGGGTCCATCCAGACCATAGTGCCGGTAAAGCCGGTATGGCCAAAGCTGTTTTTACTTGCATCTTTAGCCGTATTACTGTCCTCGCCTTTATATTCCAGATATGGTTTATCAAAACCTATCGCTCTGTGGTTATCATTTTCGGGCAACTGGGTTTTAGAGAATTCTTTTAAAGTAGTTTCCTTAATAAACCGATGACCTCCATAATTCCCCATATTCAAATACATCTGCATCAATTTAGCGAGATCATTGGCATTGGAAAAAAGTCCTGCATTTCCTGAAACACCACCCATCATTATGGCACCTTCATCGTGTACCATTCCGTGAATAGGTTTATGGCGAAAGAAAAAATCATTTTCGGTAGGAATAATTCTCTTTATAGGAAATTCTTCTAACGGCTTATAGGTTAAGGTCGTTGCACCCAGCCTGTCAAAAATTCTTTTATTGAGAGCTGTTCTGAAATCTTCTCCAGTAAGTCGTTTCACGATTTCAGGGGTCAGATAAAAAGCAAGCCCGGAATATTTATATTTAGCTTCCTCTTCTAAAGGTGATTTCTTTATAGCCCTGTAAATTTTCTTTTTATACCGGCGATGAAGCCAAAGATTATCGGTTATTTTAACTGGAAAGCGTGCCGAAGAATCCTTTTTAAACGTGTTCCATTTATAACTACCATTTCTACGCAGTGTATTTTTCCAGTAAGGAATCCAGGGTTTAAATCTTGCCTGGTGAGTCAAAATTTGACGAAATGGAATCCCTGCTTTATTGGAATGTTTGAAATATGGCAAATAATCATCTATTCCTGCCGACAGCTCAAACTTACCTTCATCGTAGAGCTGCATGAGAACAGGCAGTGTAGAGGATATTTTGGTTATGGACGCAAGATCGTATAAATCATCTTTTTTCACTCTTACCGTATCAATATAACTTTGATAACCATAGGCTTTGTAAAATACCACCTTCCCTTTTCTCGCAACGAGAACCTGACCTCCGGGTATGGCTTTTTTGGCATCCATTGCAACCTTCATCAGCGAGTCTATATTTTTATTTAGGATTTCAGAATCCATTCCAACTGCCTCCGGAAGTGTATATTCAAATCTTATCCCGCCTTTAACATCCAGGCCAAAGCCCGAACTAAACTTATCACCTATGCTAACCGGGAGTTTTCCGTGAGCATCAATTCCGCCGAAAATAAGCTGAGCCGCTAAGTCTTCGGTAAGAGGAGAGTCCTGATAGGTTTCAACAATAGCAGTGGCCTTTTCAATATTTTCAATCTTATTAAGTACATAAGGATTTTTGAAAATACTAAATACCGTTTTTCGGTTCACAGCTATTTCTGAAATAAAACTCTTCACCTCATCAGACAGCCTTAAAATATTTCCGGGCCGTATACTGAAATCGTGCAGGCCTACAATAAGTAGATTATAGTCCTTTAAATCTTCCTTTAATTCATTAATGTCACTTTGACTGGCTTCTCTCGATAACTGAAAATTTGCAACATTTGTATAAAGATCCAGGTTCTTTTGAAAATCGGTTTTTATATTATCCCCTATAGAAATAGAAGCGATATTCAAAGTATCCAATCTCAATAAAGGCAGGAGGTCATTCGAGTTTGTAAGAACGGTCATGGATGCTTTTGCCAGTTTCCTTTTTAATAATTTAGCCTGCGGAGTATTTAGATCCTTCTCAATATTCTTTGGAGATAATTCTTTATAATTATCGAGTCCGCACCATTGTTTAACTGCGAGGATCTTTCTGCACTTTTCATCGATATCCTTTTGCGTTATTAAGCCCTGTTTTATAGCCTTTTGGATTTCCTCAATTGCTCTTGGCACATCTTCTGTAAATTCTATTAGATCATTCCCTGCCAGAACCGCTTCCTTATCTACCACTCCGGGCTCATTTCCCTCGGTAACACCCTTCATGTTCATCGCGTCGGTAACAATAAGGCCTTTAAAGCCCAGTTTTTCCTTTAAAATTCCCGTAATGATGGGTTTTGAAAGGGTGGAAGGGGTATCGGTACTGTCTAGAGCCGGGATATCAAGATGAGCTACCATAACTCCTCCTATTCCGGCATCTATAAGCTCCTTGAATGGAAATATTTCTATACTGTCAAGTCTTTTAAGGCTATGATTTATAACAGGCAAAGCGAGATGTGAATCTGTATCGGTATCGCCATGACCTGGAAAATGTTTTGCAGTAGTCAGCAGATGTTGATCCTGCATTCCCTTCATATAGGCAAGGGATTTTTTTACCACGTTTCTTTTATCCTCTCCAAAAGACCGGTAGTTAATCACCGGATTATTGGGATTATTATTAACATCTACTACCGGCGCAAAATTGATATGCAGGCCTGTTCTTTTAATTTCCCGTGCAATTTCAGCTCCCATCTCATATATCAAACCTTCCTCCTGTATTGCTCCCAGGGCCATCTGATAAGGGAAGTTAATAGTGTTTTGCAAACGCATTCCAAGACCCCATTCCGCATCTATCGCTCCAATTAATGGAACCTTTGAAGCCTCCTGCAAGCGGTTCATAATCTTAAGCTGATCTTCCGGATTTCCCTGCATGAAAATAACGCCGCCTATCTTTTGTTTTTTGATAAGATCAAGAACTTCCTGAACATGCTGCTCATCCTTATTGGAATAAGCCGGAAGCATAAAAAGTTGCGCGATTCTTTCCCGGGGGCTTAAGGTCTGCATAACGGAGTCCACCCATTTACTGTTTTGATACTGAAGAAAATCAGGAGCTTTTTTCTGAGCCGAAATATTCAGATGAAATACTAATCCAACGACAAAGAAAGACAGGAAGGTTTTTAATTTCATAAATTCTTTTTACTGTAATCAATATTAATGGTGAAATTAAAGTCTTTAATCTGCTCTCACAATTTTATCCCGTAATTCCCTCCAGGTAACCATAATAATATTATTTTTTTCAATTAATTCACGGGCCTTATCACTCGTAAAGAAATCGAGATCGTTTTGTCTCCACTCACTTCCCCAATCAGGATGTTCTTTGGTCACCGCCTTCATTTCATCATTATTAGTTGCCAGATGGATTAGAATACAAGAAAGCCCCGGTTCAAGATTATTAAGTACATCTGTATAATAAGCCTCCATTCCACTTTTAAAAGAATCCGGATTAACCTGATATACATTATCTACTATAACATCTTTGGAAGTTAATTCCATTTTAGATTGAACCTGGTTGAACGATTCAATTTCGCGACTTAACAATACCGGAACGCGATATTTCCTTCCTTTTCTAATATATATTTCCAGAAATTCAGGGGTACTCATAACTGCTCCCATGTGAGCGTCCAAATGAGTAACGTCTATTCCAAACATTAAGGCTTTCTCTATTTGCCAGATAATTTCCTTTTCAACATCCGCGGCATTGGCATGAACAACAACACTATCTACTAATGGGTAGAAATATCCATAATCATTTATAAGACTTGGAACTTCAGTGTTAGAATGTGATGAACCCCATTTATAATCTTTCCACTCACTTGTAATAGTAAGGTGCAAGCCAAAATCCTTTTCTTCTGAATTCTCGCGGGCATATTCTGCAATTTCGGGAAACCAGGGACAGGGGACCATAATACTCGAAGAATTTACAATCCCATTTTCCATACCTTTTATGGTTGCCATATTTTCAGAATGACTCACTCCTGCATCATCAGCATGAATTATAAGTAATTTGGCATCAGCAGGATATCCTAGTTTCTCCGCTATGGTCTGATTGGTATTCTGAGCCAGCAGCGGCAAGTTAAACATGAGAAAACCTATATATAATATTTTAAAAGTCCTGGATTTCATAGGAAAGTTTATAATAATTAATTCAAGTTAATGAATTTTTTTATTAATATGTTGATATGAATTCCCAAAAAGTTCATACCTCTATTAATTTTTAAAAGCAGTTTAAAACTTCTGGAAACAGCCCTAAATCCTGTTAAGCGAGGAATTCATTTTTTATTGTAAATTGAAAAAAACTAAGATTTAAATATGAAAAGGTCCTTAAAACTCGCATTGATAATTTTTATTTCCTGTAGTTCATTCCTGTTCAGCCAGAATAAAAATAAAACCGAACTTGATAAAAACTTTACACATGTAGTTTATTTCTGGCTGGAAAATCCCAACAGTACGGAGGATAGAAATGCCTTTGAGATTTCTCTAAAAAAATTCCTTAAAAACAGTCAATATGCTCAGACAAAGTTTATTGGAGTTCCTGCAGAAACTCCACGTGAAGTAGTCGATAATTCCTTTACCTATTCCTTAATTTTAAGTTTTCCTTCCAGGGAAATTCAGGATCTATATCAAAAAGAGCCTGCGCATTTATTATTCATAAAAGAGTCTGAACATTTATGGAAAAAGGTTCAGGTATATGATTCACTAGGAATAGAATAACTCCCACGAAAGAATTAAAAACAGATCTCCTAAGACAATTCTCTAATTCAAATACATAATCTCCCCCCTCCTTTATATGCTAAAAAGACTAATAGCTGTTTTTTGTGTTTTTATCTCCCTGCAATCCTGCCAAACGGATGAGCCTTCAAAAGGTGAAGTGCTTTTTAATCAACAATGCGCCAGATGTCACATAGCGCCGGATATAAAGGATCTACCCTATGATATCTGGGAGAAAAATATTCTGCCAGATATGGGCGCACGAATGGGACTTCAAACACCAGACTACGATCCTTACAAGGGTTATTCCTATGAAGAAACCCTTGCAATGATGGCCACTAATACCTACCCAAAAAAGCCGGTAATTACCAATGAGGATTGGAATACTTTAAAGGAGTATATATTATCACGGGCACCCGACAGCCTGAGAAGAACTGAGCCTTTACCGAAACTAAGCATGGAACTGGAAAAGTTTGATGCCGTACCTGTCAGGCTGGATAATAATCCGGGATCTTTGATAACATACCTTGAGTATATGAATGATGGTGATAAAATGGCTATAGGAGATATCCAAAACCAGTTGCGGATATATGATTTTGAAAAAGACACCATTACCAGAACTATTACAGCTTCCAGTCCAGTAATCGCCTATAATAGAAATAAAGACGGCGAATATCTAACCGAAATTGGACGCCTAAACCCTTCTGAAATTTCTTCCGGAAAGTTCTCTGTATTTAAAGATGACAGTCTCCAGGTTTTAAAGGAGAAATTACACAGGCCGGTTCATACACTCGCAAAAGATTTAGATGATGATGGCGATACCGAATTTATTATTAGCGAA
Source organism: Christiangramia sp. (assembly GCA_024635735.1). GTDB lineage: Bacteria > Bacteroidota > Bacteroidia > Flavobacteriales > Flavobacteriaceae > Christiangramia. Next base: position 6,059 of record JAGXII010000119.1, read on the forward strand.
TTTGGCCATTTTACAGGCAAAACAAGCCTGTTTAGAAGAGTAGACGACAGTCTTTCAGGAACCACATTGCTTTTTCAACCAGGCACTATTCGTGTAGTGGCAGAAGATATGAATAATGATGGAAAACAAAATCTTATCGCTCTTACGTCACAGGGAGATGAAAATATCACCATCCTTTATCAGGATGCCCCGCTTGAATTCCGTGCAGAAAAAGTAATCCGATTTAGTCCTGTTTATGGCACCAGCTGGTTTGAAATTATGGATTATGATAATGACGGGGATATGGATATAGCTACCGTACAGGGAGACAATGCCGATAAATCTCAGGTTCCAAAGCCCTATCATGGGTTCAGAATCTATTTAAATGATCGGTAATAATAACTTTAAAGAGGCGTATTTCTATCCGCTTAATGGTGCAACTCGCTTACTGGCCAGAGATTTTGATCAGGATGGAGATATAGATTTCGCGCTTATTGCTACTTTCCCCGATTATGATAATGCTCCCAGGCGATCATTTGTGTATTTAGACAATAAAGATTCTGAAAATTTTATTTTTACAACAAGCACCTTTAAGGATGTGGAAAATGCCAGATGGTTTTTAATGGATGCAGGAGATACCGATAATGATGGCGACCTGGATATTATCTTAAGCGCTTTTTCCTATTCATTTAATCCTATTCCAAACAACATCAAAAATGCTTGGGATAAGCACGATTTAGATATAATGCTTTTAAAAAATAATCTAATCGAATCCTCAGGTGATATGACTAATAACTAATCCCAGATTATTAAATACAGTAGAATAAAAGCAGCTAATGAATTAGGTGAATACCTAATTTAATTAGTGGAAACTTTATAATCCTTTTACTCCATTCCTTATTCGATGCAATACCAGCACTATGATTATTCCATATACAAATGTGGAGGAGGCCGTTTCTATCATATGGCTTAATCTAACACTTGCCAGTGGCATTAATGGATTTGAAAGAATATGCCCAAAGTGTGGTACAGCAAGGAAAAAGCCTACGAGTAAGGCCGTAAACCATGTTTTTGTAATGGAATTACGAATTATACTGAAAGCTATTAAAGTAAAAAGCGCGCCACGCATTAATTGCAGAATGAATAAACCGGGATCATCTCTAAGAGTGTACATCGTATGCTCCCAAAAGGGTGTGAGCTCCCCGGGACTACCATAAAATTCGCGGAGTTGAGGATTCTGCCATGCGATAAAGTATCCGGCCAGCCAGTATATTACCACATAGACTAGAGCTAAGATGAAAATTTTATGGATTAGCTTACTCATGGGAAGGTTGAAACTATTATTAATTATAATTTTTTCCTGGGTTTTCCATCTTTTGCATAGCAATACCGCCAGGGGAATAAAAAGAAAAGGAACCGGCAGCCCCATTAAAAATAATTCAAGCAATAGTTCTTTTGAAACATTTATCTCACCTAGAAAATACCATGTTTCAATTTGCGTAAGAAAAGTGAATACCCCATAGTAAGCAATAGCCAAAGAGATTGCAAGACGTATTCCTCTAAGATTTGAGAATAAAATTAAGCCAACTATTAAAAGAGTATTTACAGCACTTAGTATAAGAATACCCATTCCCGAACCTACAACGCCAGGTTCAGATGGCATATCCAAATCAAGATGGGTTACCAGCAAAGTACCTGACATCCATATCGGCACATAAAGAATAATCAGCAAAATTATCCTTAATAACCATACTGAAATTTCTTTTGCATTCATATAAATTCACTTTAAAAGGTATTTGCTTTTAAAGAAGATTCTGAAAAACAATTTTTAAAAACTCAAAATTCCGTCTTAATATTCAAACCAGTTAGTAAAGGCTTCTTTCTTATTCAGCTTTCTCTCCTGAATTACTTACAAAGGCAAAATGTTTGCTGTCTGGGGACCAGGAAGGAACATTAATACTTCCCTGCCCGCCATATAAATAGGCAATTACTTTTGGCACCCCACCTTCTGCCGGCATTAAATTTAAAGTCACTCTTTTATAAGAAGGATGATCATTTACAGGAATTTCCGAAGAAAAGGAAATATAAACGATCCATTTTCCATCGGGAGAAATATGAGGGAACCAGTCATTATTAGAATTAAAAGTCAACTGCTCCTTATCAGACCCGTCAGGTTTCATTCTCCATATTTGCATAGTTCCCGAAGCGCTTCCGTTGTAATAAATATATTTCCCGTCGGGAGAATATTCCGATCCATCCACATGCTCTCCTTCCCCGGTATTTGTTAAGGCAATCTCTTCTCCTCCTTTGCTGGATTTTTTATAAATATCATAAGTAGGATTGTCTTCCCTTGTCGCAACGTATGCCACAGTCTCATTATCTGGAGACCAGCCATGCCAGTAAGATGGTGTTTCAGGAGTGACAAGTATTGGAGTACCACCCGACATTGGCATTACATAAACTGTAGAACCGCCTCCCGGAAGGTTATCACGGTGGTGACTAAAAGCAAGTAATTTTCCATTGTAAGAAATACCATGATCGTTATTAAGGTTATTGGCAAAACCGGTATCAAATTTAACGATATCACCTCCTTCAACAGGAATAGTATATAAAGAGCCATCCATATTAAAAAGCAGTTTTTTTCCATCTGGCATCCAGTTTGGAGCTTCAAAACGACCTTTCTTTTTATAGATCACTTTCCTCTTTCCGTTACGTATGTCAATGGTTTCCAGTCTGCAGCCTATCCATCCCTGCTTGCCAGGATCGTAGTCTTCCGGTACAGGTTTATCTAGCCGAACATTCCAGACTTTAGCTGTTTCTTTGGCATCTTCATTATGAGCGCTTATAAAAAGACCAACGAGGACCTCATCTTTAAAGTTTTCCGTTTCAAGAGATCCGATTTCTTGAAGATCTTCACCCAAATGGGCAGCTCTCATAGTTATATTAGCACCCTTGCGTTCCAGCTGCAGAATTCCGTATTTAGATTTAGGAGAAGAAATCTCATTATCAGGACTAACCATAGATTCTCCTGTGGTACTTCGCCACTGCATAGTTGTTAATCCATCTCCATGCAATGCAGCACTTACGTGAGCCGAATTATCAGCTCTGGACTCTCTAATCATTAGACCCACCTTACGATGAGGATCTACTCCCTCGCCGGTTAACTCAAAATTGGCTGTAATAATAAAATCACCTTGAACTTTATTAAAGAGGTAATTAAACTCATCTCTTTCAAACCATATATTATAACCCGAACCGCTTAAAGTATAGGTTTGGGAATTTTCATCATAGGTTGCTCCTCCCTCTATTTTAGGATTTCCAATATCCTCGTTATACTGAAATATTCCATAATCTGTAGTCTGAGAAAAAATCAGGCTGGTACATAAAACCGAAAAGAGAGTTATTAAAGAACGCATTTAAAGCTGGTTAGGTTAGTATTATTTTTTTTCCTATTTAATAATGAGGATATCTTTAAAGAGACATCGCTTTTCCATTCCCGAGTTCCTCTGTCGGAGCACAGGCAATATACTCACCGGGAACAGGATCATACCAAAGGACATTCTCTCCTATTTCTTCGCTGGTTTTCCATGCCCAGATTCCCATATCACGAACATTTTTTAAGTAAGCAAATGCAAGCGCATCGGCCTCTTCACCTGAAAACATTTTTTCTTCACCTGGATCAGCCGTAGGATCTTTATCCATTGGATCCTGTGTTTCTCCGCTTCTTTTTACAAATTCTTCTTTTTCAGCCGGAGTGGCTCGTAGGAATTTTTCAACTATTTTTTCAAAGTCGGCAGGCTCACCACTTTCTGCTTTCTTTTCCATATTATTCTCGAAAGCCTGAGAAAAAGCTGTTGCGGAATTTTTAAATTCAGATTGCTGTTCAGGGGAAGCCACCTTATTCATGTAAGCATCAATAAACTGGGCTACATTAACGTCATTGGCTCCAGGTGTATCTGTAGTTGGAATAATCACATCCAGAATGTTTTTAAGTACCAATCCATGTGCAGCGCTCAGGAATTCCGGGTTCCAGTCATATTCAGGATCATTCTTACAACTTTGTAATAAGCTTAGAGTAGTAGGACCTATTACAATAATTCCCGCTCCAAAACCTATATTTCTTAATGCCTGTCTTCTATTCATAATTATGTTATTTCAATTTTATTTGAGTGTGAGTCTATCCAACCTATGAATTAAGAAGGTCGTTCTTAATATAGTTAAAGCTTTGTGTCAGGCTTTTATAAGGATCCATTTCAAAATTCTCCTGCTCAATAATAAAATGTTTTCCACCGGCCTCTTTAGCCATTTCAAATATTTTGTGAAAATCGATTGTTCCGGCTCCTATTTCGGTATTCAATTCTCTATCGATTTTACTCATATCCTTAACATGCCACAATGGAAATCTTCCAGGGTTTTCCTCAAATAAGGCTACCGGGTCTTTTCCTGCTCTTACTATCCAGTAAATATCCATTTCAAATACTACAAGATCTTTATCTGTATTATTCAAAAATATCTCATATCCGTTCTCACCATTATAATCTTCGAATTCAAAAGCGTGGTTGTGATATGCCAGTTTTAGTCCGGCATCCTTGCACATTTCACCGGCTTCATTTAATTTATCAGCCATACGCTTATAATCATCTATTGAAGTTCTAAGTTTATCAGAAATATGAGGAATAATCACATACTTTTGATCTAAGCCATGGGCTACATCAAGAGTATAGGCAAAATCACTTTTTGTACCTTCTTTACTCAGATATTCATCCAGCCCGTAATGACCACTCGGTGAGTTTAAGCCGTTGTCGCTTAAAAGTTTTTTAAATTCTGAAACGCTTAAACCCCAGAATCCATTTTCAGAAGAATAGCCATAGGTTTCAACTTCTTTAAAACCTACACGGGATACTTTTTCAATGGTAGCCTTAACATCATCTCCTATGGTCTCTCTTAAGGAATAAAGCTGAAGCCCTAAAGGATAATCTCTATCACAACTATATAAAACGCTTGGCAATACAGCAGCGGCGGCAAATGCCAAACCTGATTGTTTAATAAATGTTCTTCTTTTAATCATTGTGATAGTCTTTTAGTTAATAATTGGTCACCCCAGGCCTTTAAAACCCGCCGTTAAGCCTCTACCTTTTCCTTAGTCTTAAATTTCCCGGTCTTTAATTCTTTAATCGCATGATTCGCTGCTCTTGCTGTAATAGCCATATAAGTTAGAGAAGGGTTCTGTGAAGCTGAAGAAGCCATGCAGGAACCATCTGTAACATATACATTAGGAACCATATGAATTTGATTGTTCTTATTTAAGATAGAGGTTTTAGGGTCTCTTCCCATTCTTGCAGTTCCCATTTCATGAATTCCATTTCCGGGAAAACATTGGTTTTCGTAACCTTTAACGTCTCTGAATCCAGCTGCTTTAAGCATGGCTACCGCCTGTTCTTTAGCATCCTTCCTCATAGCCATTTCATTTTCTTTATATTCACAATCGAAAGTTACCGTTGGTAATCCCCATTCATCCAGTTTGTCATAATCCAGGGTCATTTTGTTTTCATGATAAGGCAAACACTCTCCGAAGCAATTACCTCCAATTTGCCAGTCTCCCGGCTTAAGCAACTCTTCTTTTAGTTCTTTACCATAACTCATTTCCCCTACGGCCTCTGTCCAGTCTGTTCTACTGGCTCCTCCCTGCATACCATAACCTCTTACGAAAGTTTTCATGGTACTTTTCTCATCTATATTCCGAAAACGGGGAACAAAGAATCCCGCAGGTTTTCTTCCTTTATAATAATCTTCTTCGTGATTATCTGATGTTGCACTCGCGCCTACCTTAAAATGATGATCCATTAAATTATGGCCCAATTCACCGCTGTCATTCCCCAAACCATTCGGGAATCTTTCAGATTTAGACTGCATAAGAATAGAAGTTGAAGGAATTGTCCCGGCACAGCAAAATATAACATCCGCATAGAACTCCATAGGTTCCTTTGTTTCAGCATCAATAAGCTTTACGCCTATAGCTTTCCCTTGTTGTTCATCATATATGATTTCATGAACTATGGAATGTGGCCTGAGAGTTATATTTCCTGTTCGCTCAGCGGCAGGTAATGTAGAAGAGTTACTACTAAAATATCCTCCATAAGGACAACCTCTTATACATCTGTTGCGATACTGGCAAGGTCCACGGCCTTCACGGCCTTCGGGATCGGTCAAGTTTGCAGCTCTGGAATTAATCACAGTCCTGTCATCAAAATTGCCATCTACCCCATCCTTAAAATCCTGTTCAACACAATTAAGAGGCATTTCCGGAGTAAAAATGCTATCAGGTAATTGTGGCAAACCTTCGGATTTTCCCGTTACCCCAATATATTTTTCCACCTTTTCATACCACGGCTTCAAATCATTATATCTTATTGGCCAGTCTACGCCATGCCCGTCCTTTTTATTAGCTTCAAAATCCATCTCACTCCAACGAAATGACATCCTGGCCCACATAAGAGATTTTCCACCAACATGATATCCACGAATCCAGTCAAATCTTTTTTCTTCGTTATAGGGATGTTTAATATCATCTACAAACCAATGTTTACTGGCCTCTCCTGTAGTATAACCGGTTCTTGCCTGCTTTAATTGTCTTTGCCTTTCTTCATAAGTCGCCTGTCCGCGAAATTGAAAATCCCAGGGATCCATATTCATAGTAGGGTAATCTTCCACATGTTTTACCATTCTACCTCGTTCCAGAACCAGTGTATCCAGGCCACCTTCAGATAACTCTTTTGATGCCCAGCCTCCTGTAATTCCAGTACCAATAACAATGGCGTCATATTTTTTCTTTAGATCAGGGGTTTTCATAATTCTTGTGATTTTTTTTGAAACAGGCTTAATTGGCGGCAGCTATTTCCTTGTGATTAGATTTTGTATTTTTCAGTTTTACCAATTGCAGGTAATCGTTATTCTTGGCGAAGATTATATATTCCCCTTCAGGGGTAGAAATTTTCGCCATATCCTTCACGTCACCCGTAACAAATAATCCACTTTCTCTTGCGTTTACGGCTTTAAAATCGCCTTTCCCGTTTCCTTCAAGAAGTAGCCCAATCCCGGCATCAGCACGAGGAGTTTCCACTTCAGAAGAATACAGGTTCCCGGCTATCAAAGCGTCCAGATTTCCATCCTTATTAAAATCGTCAACAAGAATCTGATTGATATTAGATATTTGAGCTTCCACAGGTAGGGAATGGATTTTAAATCCATCTTCTGTGTTTTCGATATATACACTTGCAAAAGACTTCACCTGGTAATGCAGCGCATTTTCCAGATAGTCTTCCGTATAAATATCTTCAAGATTTGCATTGGCGTAAGAATTGTAATCTTCAAACTTCTTCTTTATACCAGGCATTTGTTGAGAAGAACACTCTCTACCTCTTACCGGAAATTTTTCTCCATCATTAAAATAACTCAACACAATGTCCTTCACATTATTCCCGTCAAAATCGTAGTAATAAATATCAAAGCTGGCATCTTCTTTAGCCTGATATTTATAATTAAGCCCCAGGTTCCCAGCAATAAAGTCCATATCCCCGTCCTTGTCAAAATCCCCTTCTTTAAGACTGAACCACCAACCTGTAGTATCATCCAGGCCTAATTGTTTTGAAATATCAATAAAATTACCATGGTCATTTTTAAATACCTTTATAGGCATCCATTCTCCTACGATCACCAAATCTGTCCAGCCATCTTTATCAAAATCTGTCCAGCTAGCACTTGTTACCAATCCCAGCTTCTCAAAATCTGGAGCTATTTTAGGTGTTACATTTACAAATTTTGGTTTCCCTTTTTCAGATTGATTCTCCAGAAGGTAACTGTTAGCGGGGGAGGGATAATTCCCCGGCACTAATCTTCCACCTACAAAAAGATCTAAATCACCATCTTTATCATAATCGTTCGCATAAACCCTTGAACCGCTGGTAATCATAGTAGGCAATGCAGAGGTAGATTTTTTGAATTTTCCGTTTTCATTTACATATAGCCTGTCCTGTAGCATTTCAGAATCCTTACTGTACTCATTTCCACCACTCACCACGTATAAATCGTTATCGCCATCATTATCGGCATCGAATATTAAGGCGCCGAGGTCTTCATATTTATTATCGTTATGAATATCTTCAAATTCCTGCTTTTCGAAACCGTTTTGAGTTTGGAAATAAATTCCCGGACGATATTGAGAGGCCGCACCAACAAAAAGATCTTCGAGGCCATCTCCATTTAAATTACCTACTGCCATTCCCGGACCAAACATTGAAGTTTTGTGAGGAAGCAATATTTCCTTTTCAAAATCATCATAACTATTTTCGGTATGCTTATAATTTAGATTTAAAGAATCTGTCGCTACCGTAAGGAATAACTTTTCTTCTGGTTTTTCAGGTGATGAAGGAGCAGCTTTTTCTGAATTTGAATAATCCACTACTAAAAACTGATTTGCAGATACATCCTTTAAAATTTGAACTTTCTTATCTGGCCAGACTACTTTCACCTCCTCAATCTTCTCATTCTCGCCAACACCAAAGTGTAGTTTTGGAGCCACTGAAGATTGAAAACCACGGGTTAAATTAAGCTCCTGCATTTGGGATTGAGAACCATTTTTCAGGTAAACACGGGCTCCCACTCCAAACTTGTTTTTTTCAGGCCCTTTGAATTCAACAGTTAAATAATTATTGTTGCCAGGATTATTATTTTTAAAGACTGCTGCGTAATCATCAATATTATTGATAATAATTTCAAGATCCCCGTCATTATCCAGATCGGCATACGCCGTTCCATTAGAAAATCCTTTATAGCTTAAACCCCATTGATCATTAGATCTTTCAAAGGTCATATCGCCATTATTTCTATACACGAAATTGTCAACTTTTTCAGAAGGAATTTCCAGGGATTTTTCTAAGAGACTGTCATTTTGAATTGGTCTCTTTTTAACCTCATTGAAATAATCTTTATTATTGATTTCCCTTCTCGTACCATTGGAGATATAAATATCTTTCCAGCCATCATTGTCAAGATCGGCAAATAATGGAGCCCAGCTCCAATCTGTTGCCTGTACTCCTGCAAGACGTGAAGTATTGCTAAACTGCGGGGTGTTTCCCGTTAAATTACCCTGGTTTGTTTGGAGAGAATTGTACATGTACTGGTAATGAAAACCTGCATTAACCGTACTCCAGAAGATAGAAGGATTCATACTGGCCATATTGGCTTTCGCACGACGGTTGTTCTTTGCGGCCATATCCATTTGAAGGATATCCAGTAATCCATCATTATTATAATCAGCAATATCAACTCCCATCCCGTAAAAAGAAGTTTGACGGGTAGCCTCTTTCAGGACATTGGTAAAGGTACCATCCTGATTATTGAGGTACATATAATCCGGGGTGCTAAAATCATTAGAAACATAAATATCAGGCCAGCCATCCTCATTTAAGTCTCCTACGGTAGCGCTTAATGAAAGTCCGAAAGATCTAACGCCTGCTTCATTGGTAACTTTTGTAAAATGCCCGTTATCGTTTCGGTACAGATTATCAGTTTCTACATCTTTCACATTTTGCATTTTATAGATGTAAAAATTATTAGGCGCATCAAATCTTGCAGGAGGATAATTGGCTACATAAAGATCTAAATCTCCATCCTGGTCATAATCGAAGAAAGAAGCCTGAACACTATGTCCTTTATCAGCAATTCCATATTCTTCGGCCTTTTCGCTAAAAGTACCATCTCCATTATTCACGTATAATAGATTATCCCTGGGTTCAAATTTTCCGGAAGCAGACACATAAATATCCAGGTAACCATCCTCATTAATATCGACCATAGTAACTCCTGTGAACCATCTGTCATCTCCACTCACTCCAGCTTCTTGGGTAATTTCCTTAAATTTTAAATGTCCCTGGTTAAGATACAGGCGGTTAGGCTCCATATTACCAGTAAAAAACAGATCGGTCAACCCATCATTATTAATATCACCGGCAGCTACTCCTCCTCCCATATAGAGATAGGAATAACTAAAATAATTTATGCTATCATTTTCCTTCAAATTATTCTGAAAATCAATTCCAGTCTGCTCTGAACTTAACTGTAAAAAATTCTTCTGGCTATCATCTGCCTCAGGCTCAGAGGAATCTGAAGAACAGGAGTTTAGGAAAGAAATTGCAAAGCTTATTAAAAGAAAAAAGCGGGTGATTTTTTTCAATTTCGACATTAATCTTTTCATGAATTATAGTAGTGTGTTGTTTTATAAGTTTTTCCCTAGATGCTTAAGAGCCCGCCATAATAGATTAATTAAAATCTATTTAGACAAGCCCCTAAAGCAACTAAAACTATTTTCTATACAACTTAGAGTTGTATACTTTACTTAAAACTGCAATACTTAGTATCCTGGATTTTGTGTTAATACACCTCCAGAAAGATCTATTGCCGTAGTAGGGATAGGCATGCGTACCATGTTCTCTTTAAAAGGAGAAACTTTTGGACCAAAATTTGAAATTGTTTGAGTCTCATTAGTAATGTACTCTTCAATTACATTTTTCATGAAGGTTGGCCCCCAACGCGCAAGATCGAAATATCTATGACCTTCCATTGCAAGCTCAAGTCTTCTTTCGAATCTTACAGCTTTTAGCGCAAATTCCTGAGTAGGGAATGAGTCATAAGGTTCAATATTATAGTTAGCAGCAGGTGAACCGTCTTCAGCCTGTACATAAGTTGAGTTTTTAGCTCTTACTCTAACCTGATTAACATAATCAAGAGCGGTGTCAAGATCACCAAGTTCAGCGGCAGCTTCAGCAGCCATAAGAAGAACTCCGGAGAATCTCATTACATTATAGTTTACACCAGGACTTTGCTGACCCCAGCCGCCGGTACCCATGTTGATATCTTCACCAGCATAATACACGTTCTTTTTAGGAAGATAAGGTCCTGAAAGATCGGCAAAACTGTTACGAACCCATTCTTTACCTGGATTCACTCCATAACCGTTATATTCTATACCTCGTCTACCAACAGTGTAGTCTAAACGTGGATCAAGTGGGCCGGTCTCAGGAGTAAAAGGCTCATCGCTTTCTACACCATAGTCGTTTGCAACGTCGGTATCACTATAATTGTCTAATAAAGGCAATCCGTTTGAATCGGTCTTATAGGCATTCACTAAATCCTGTGTAGGCACATAGAATCCACAACACCATCCAAGGGCATTTGGAAAGTTCAACGTACTTCCAATATTTCCGTTATAAGAAAGTCCATCGTCCGCAACAAACTGGATTGCAAAAACAGATTCTTTGCTATTTTCTCCTCCCGCTCTAAAATTGGCAACAAACTCATCATTTAATCCATAAGGACCGTTTTGAATTACATCCTGAAGCAAATCAAATGCATCCTGCCATTTTTCCTGAAATAAGTATGTCTTAGCTAAAAAGGCTTTAGCAGTCCATGAAGTTGGCCTACCCGGCTCTGACTGGGTATCCGGTAAATTTTCCATGGCAAACTTTTGATCAGCCTCAATTTGGGCCCAAATTGACCCTGGATTAGGTTGATTATATTCACTGTTTACGTAATTTTCAGCTGAAATAAATGTTGGATTACCAAATATCTTTTGTAATTCAAAGTTTAAGTATCCTCTTATAAATTTAGCTTCAGCTAATTTTTGAGTAAAATCTCCCTCTTCTATTCCTTCAATAACTGATATTACCGCGTTAGCACGATTCACACCACCATATAAGGCTTCCCATCTCCCTAAAACATAAGGGTTTGCAGGGGTGAAAGAATAAGTTTCAAGATTATACAAATCGGCCTGATCCCCATCGGTACTACCTTTATGAGCATCGTCTGACATTACATCAAACCACCAGTTATCCGGACTAACCGCAAAACCATTTCCGCCGTTATTATTTACTACTCCATCCAGAGCCGAATAGGCTCCCGTGAGTAAAAGATCAACTCCCTGAGCATTTTGCAGGGCCTGGTCACTTAAGGCTCCTACTGCCGGAGTAGTGGTAAAATCCTCATTACAAGCTATAACAGCTAAAATAGGGAGGATATAATAAATTATTTTCTTTCTCATGGTTACTAAAGTTTAATATTAACACCTAATGTATATAATTGTGAGACCGGATAAACCGTCAAAAGCCCTCCGCCTGCAACATTTCCATCTACACCTAAAGTAAGGCTATCAAAAGATCCAATTTCAGGATCCAGACCATTATAATCTGTAATAGTGAACAGGTTAGTTCCCTGAACATAGATGCGTAAATCCTTCACTTTTAATTTTTCTACAATGTTATCGGCGAAGTTGTAACCTATCTGAAGGTTTTTCAATCTCATATAAGAACCGTCTTCTACAAAATACGAATTAGGATTCGTTTCATTATTCCTAATGGTAGCACTAAGAGCTGGCAAAGTCGCATTAGGATTATCAGGAGTAAATGAGTCTAAGACTCTCGCACTTCTGTTAGCGTCAAAGAATAAAGGAAAATCAGTAAATACCTTTTGATAGTTGTAAACATCATTACCCTGTGAACCAGAGAAAAATGCAGACAAGTCAAATCCTTTATATGCGGCAGTTAAATTTAAACCGTAAGTAAAATCAGGATGAGGAGAACCAATATCAGTTCTATCATCATCATTGATCACACCGTCATTATTGATGTCGGCATATTGAAAACGACCTACACCATCGGCTGGAGTCGCAAAACCCTGATCCGGGGCTGAAGAAACTTCCGATTCAGAAGCAAAAATACCAATAACTTTTCTTCCGTAGAAATAAGATAGTGGCTTACCTACTGATGTTCTCGTAATAGGTCCCCCTCTAAATCCGGTGTTTCCGGTTTGGAAATCACTAATAAGATCGGTTACCTCATTCTTGTAATGAGAAAGATTCAGGTTAATTCCATAAGTGAAATCAGAAGCAGCTGAACTTTGATATCCAACACTAAAATCTACACCCGTATTTTTAATAGAACCAAGGTTTACTAGTGGTGCCTGAGCATCAATAGCCGTAGTACTAATTAAACTGTTATCTCTGGTAATAAGATCTTCTGTTGTAATTTCATAGAATTCAATACTAGTCTCCAATCTATCGTCAAACATACCAAGGTTCAATCCAATATTCTTAGTAACACTGGTTTCCCATCTAAGATTTGGGTTTCCTACCTGAGCCAGGATAGCACCTGTTGTTGGAGTACCACTACCGTTAAATGCGTAATTTGCATATTGATTATTCAAATTTGAGATATTAATGGTAGGGTTATCTGCTGGTAAAGTTTGATTACCTAATTCTCCCCAGGAGGCCTTTAATTTTAATCTGTTTACAGCTCCACCATCAGGGAAAAAGCCTTCATCACTAATCACCCATCCAGCACTAAAGGATTGAAAGACGTCACTTTTATTATCACCCTGGAATCTTGAAGATTTATCGCTTCTTACAGTGGCTGTTAAATAATACTTGCCCATATAATTATAGTTGGCAGTACCGAACAGAGAATACAGGGTTGAAGTACCATCATAAGCATAGTTAATTATAGGTGCTCCGGCTCCATTACTTAGAAGGTAGAAATCAGGGTTTTCAAATAAATAGTCGTTACGGCTGATCCCTTTTCCTTTTCCACGTTGTGAGAGTGATTCAATACCTGCTACAGCACTAATGGTATGATCACCAAAATTATTGTTATAACTTACTGTGTTTGTCCACACCCACTGATAATTATTGGAATCCTGTTCTGTAAGAGTATTTGTAGAACGAGCTTCTGAGTGCTCAGGGTTTACAGGAAGAAAAAATCTTCCATCATATGCCTGAACATCTGCACCAAGAGATGTTTTTATATTAAAATGTTCTAAAACTTCAAGTGAAGCATACACATCTCCAAATAAACGAAGCGACTTGTTGTAATTATCGGAAGCTCTCATAAGGTTAGCCACCGGGTTGGTTGGGTTACTTAAACCAGCAGCAGCGGTATAAGTTCCTGTGAAATTACCATTATCATCTCTCACAGGCAATAAAGGCGAATTTCTTAGAGCGTTGTTCACCTCGTTACCTGAACGTGTATTACTGAAAGAGATATTAAGATGCTCACCTACCTTTAACTTATCTCCAATTTTAAATTCAGAGTTTAATCTGGTAGTCGCTCTCTCATAGCCGGTTTCCAATTGAATACCTTCTCTTTTCAAGTAGTTAACAGATAAAAGGTATTTACCGTAATCATTCCCATTCTGCATACTAAGAGAAGTATTATAAGTCAGGGCATTACGAAATATTTCATCTAACCAATTGGCTCCTCCTTCAGGAACAGTAACATCAACGGGCACTCCCTGAATCATATCTGGTACTACAGGATTCGCTCCCTCACCATACTGAGGATGGGTAACCGTAGCGCCGTCATTTCGAAGACTCTGAAATATCATTTCCCCGTGTTGTTGAGGATTTAACAAATCTGGTAAATTCGCAGCTTTTGAAAACCCTACATATGAATCTACCGAAATAGAAGGCCCGGTCATACTATAACCACCACCCTTAGTGGTGATAATTACTACCCCATTGGATGCTCTAGCTCCATAAATAGCGGCAGCACCATCTTTAAGAACGTTCATTTGCTCAATGTCGTTCGAATTTATACTGTTTAATATAGAAGGATCATCCGTTTGAACCCCGTCAATAATATAAAGAGGGTTGTTATTGTTACTGGTTCCGAATCCACGAATTCTCACAATAGGAGACCCGCCTGGAGAACCATCATTCTGTACAGTTACCCCTGTAACCCTTCCCTGAAGAGCTTCAGCAGCGTTTACGATCGGAGTTTTTGTAGCTTCAGAAACGTCTACTGATGATACAGAACCTGTAATGTCACCACGTGTTTGTTGGGTATACCCAGTTACTACAATTTCGTCTAATTGACTGGCATCTTCCTGCAATGTTATATCTATCACATCCTGGTTACCAACAACAATTTCCTGAGTTTTGTAACCTACATAACTATAAACAACTGTTTGACCAGATGAAGCTTCCAGATTATAATTTCCATCAAAATCTGTTTGTGTTCCAGTAGAAGTTCCTTTAATAAAGACATTAACTCCTGGTAGTGGCACACCATTTTGATCGGTGACCTGCCCCCCAATTGTTTTTTGAGTGTAAGTTTCTCCTGCATTAGCAGCGAAAGCAGATGGACCGCCCCCTACCAAGCAAAACAAAAAAATCATACAAAAATATAAGAGTATATTTTTGCCATAACCCGGAGAGAAATCCACACGAGTAGTAGTAATTTTTACGTTCATAATTTAGTTAATTTAGTTAATTTAGTTAGAAAATAAATATATAAATAAATCTTACAAAATCCTTAATATATAAAGGAAAATGAAAATTTTTTAGTTTCCCACTTTTAATAACGAAAAAATGTGGTCAATTTTTTGAATTATTCTTATTTTTTATTTTACTATTTACACCTTAATGTAAATTGATTTTTTATCCATCCAAAGTCCAATTAGCCAAAGCACCAGCATATAACATATTGCAAACAAGAGAGATGCATTTAACGGACTAAAGCCCGAAAGAAAAATATTTTGATAAATTATGGTCTTTAAACTAGAGCCATCTACCTGAATAAGACTCACGGTCTCTATTATAACTCCGGAAAGAATATATATAAATAATGGGTTTCTCCCGAAAACCTCAAAAAAATAGGCTCCTTTTTTAAATTTCAAAATTTCGGTGATAAAAATGAGAACCGCCAAAATAATCAGATCCCATGCAATGGTATAAAGTACATAAGAACTTGTCCAGATAGGTTTATTAATAGGAAACGAAATATCCCAAACCTGAGCGACTCCAATTAAAATTAATCCCGCAACCGCCAGTTTCCATACAGTTGAAATGTTATTCCCTGACTTTTGAATAAAAATCCCGGCAACATAACCACCTATAACATTCACTATAGCTGGTATATCACTTAATAAACCTTCAGGATCAAAAGGAATCCCATATCCGTGGTACAAATTTTCGGGTGAAAAAAATAATAAATCAAACTTCAAGGCTGCATTTCCCTCCAGGGTATATGGATCGCCAGGATCTCCAAAATAATACATTAAGCCCCAATATAACAACAATAGCAAAACTCCGGTTCCTAATAAATATTTCATTTTAAAATACCCGATGAATAAACCGGCGACCATGTAGCATAAAGCTATACGCTGCAACACTCCCATGATCCTGATTTCACTGAAATTTATTAAATGCCAGCCCTGGGCATCCTGGTATACAAAAGGAAAACTATTTAGAAAGAGGCCAATTAGAAAAATTAGAAGAGTTCTTTTGAAAAGTTTCTTTAGAAATACTGCATCCCCTTTAGATTCATATTTCCTAAGACTGAAACTCATCGCATTCCCGATTACAAATAGAAAAGTCGGGAAAACGAGATCGGTAATCGTGAAACCGTGCCAGGCCGAATGCTCAAAGGGAGCATATATAGTATCCCAACTCCCGGGAGTATTTACTATAATCATTAAAGCTATAGTCAAACCTCGCAGAATATCGAGAGCTAAATACCTCTCTTTAATACCTTCTATTTTACTCATTTATTAACACTTATTTTACAAATAAACAAATTTTAATTATAAAAAGCATACTTCTAAATATTTTTTTTTATAAATTCATTCTTTATTAAATTTTTTTAGGAAGTTTACTGTGAAAATATATTTAACTAATTTTGCTTAGGACTTTTCACTTAAAAATTAACTTATAATGCAAAGTACCCCATAAACGAGAAAAAACAGCAAAATGATAAAGGAATTACAAGACTTTCTAATTACACCTGATGCTCTCCAACAGCTTAGCAACGTTGAGAAAAAGAAGCATTTTCAAAAAATAAGAATTATAAGACACTTATATTTAAACGGTCCTAATACAAATGCTGAGATATGCAATACCTTTAATTTTAGCTTACCTACTTCTATGAGTTTAATAAACCAACTCACAAAAGAAGGGGTAATCATAAAAAAGGGTCGCGGCGAATCGGTAGGTGGAAGAAAACCGGATTTATTCACATTAAAACCGGGTAGATTTTACGTATTAAGCATACATATTGACCGCTTCAATATAACCCTGGCAATTGTAGACAACACAAACTCAACAATTATTGAAGACAATATTCCTTCCAGAATTTCTTCGGAAGAAGACATTGTAGAGTCTCTCTTTACATATGCCAGCAATTTGCTGGAAAAATCAGAAATCGATGCTGAAAAATTATTAGGAATAGGAATAAGTATGCCTGGACTGGTCTCTTCTAAAGAAGGTAAAAACTTCACTTATTTTCTTACTGGTTCCGAATCTGAATCCCTTCAGGCCGCGCTGAATAATAAATTTAAAAAACCAGTTTATATCCTTAATGACGCAAAGAGTGCATGTCTCGCTGAATTTAGATTTGGACAGGCTAAGAACAAAAAGGATGTGCTTGTTATTTCCATGGACTGGGGGATAGGGCTTGGAATAGTAATGGGCGGAAAAATGCATACTGGATCTTCAGGATTTGCAGGAGAATTTGGACACATACCTATGGTAGAGGAAGGCGAGCTCTGTCATTGTGGAAAAAGAGGTTGTCTGGAAACAGTAGCTTCGGGACTTGCCCTTGTAAACAAAGCAAAGAAAGGCCTGGCCATGGGAGAAACTTCCCTGTTATCGTCGATGACCAACGATCCGTCTGAGCTATCCCCCGAAATAATCATTGAAGCAGCAAATAGAGGTGATCAATTCGCTATTAATATTTTATCTGAGATTGGTATAAATCTGGGAAAAGGAATTGCAATACTCATCCAGATATTTAATCCCGAATTAATTATTCTCGAAGGAAAAATTGCTGAAGCCAAGAAATTCATAACCACTCCAATTCAACAATCCATTAATACCTTTTGCATGATACAGCTAAAGGAGAAGACCAGAATTATCATGTCTAAACTTGGTAAAAACTCTCATTTATTAGGATCAACAGCAGCAGTAGTAAATAATGTATTTAAAAAACAAATGGAATTGGAGAAAGAAGTCGTTTAAACAAATTTTATAATCAATAGTTAAGCTAATTATGGCAAGATTAAATTTACTGGAGGAAACCCGCTTCGAAAAATTACCCGTTACGGTTTATGAGAATGAAACCATAGCATCTGAAAAAGTTGCGCGACACATCGCCGATATTATTAAAAAGAAGCAGGCAGACAATGAAATGGCGGTGTTAGGATTAGCTACTGGAGCAACGCCCGTAGAAGTCTATGCCAATTTGGTGAGAATGCACAGGGAGGAAGGATTAAGTTTTAAGAACGTTATCACCTTCAACCTGGATGAGTATTACCCCATGCAACCAGACGCGAAACAGAGCTACGTTACTTTTATGGATGAAAATCTATTCGATCATATAGATATTAAAAAAGAAAACATTCATATCCCTGACGGGACTTTAGAAAAAGAAGATATTGCCGATTTTTGCCTCAATTACGAAAATAAAATAACCACGGTTGGCGGTCTCGATTTACAAATTCTCGGGATTGGCCGTACAGGTCACATTGGTTTCAACGAACCGGGATCGGCTCCTAATTCAGGAACCCGGTTGGTTACACTAGACGATCTTACAAGAAGAGATGCCGCCAGGGACTTTGGAGGTAAAGAAAATGTACCTACCAAGGCCATCACCATGGGGGTAGGCACCATCTTTAAAGCCAGGGAAATTATCCTTATGGCCTGGAGCAAGAAAAAAGCTCCTATTATAAAGAAAACTGTTGAAGGAGAAACTTCCGGAAAGGTTCCTGCCACTTATTTACAGCTCTCGGAGAATGTGAATTTCGTTCTTGATAAAGCCGCCGCATCTGAACTTACCAGATTCAATACTCCATGGTTGGTTAAAGACTGCATTTGGGATAAAAAACTCATCAAAAAAGCGGTAATCTGGCTCTCTTCTGAAGTTTCGAAACCAATTCTAAAGCTTACCGATGAAGATTATAATAATCACGGTATGGCCCAGTTGGTTACTGAAAAAGGTCCTGCCTACGATATAAACATTAATGTATTTAACCAGTTACAGCACAGTATTACAGGCTGGCCGGGGGGCAAACCCAATGCCGACGACTCCCAGCGTCCTGAAAGAGCGGAACCTGCTCATAAGTGTTCCCTCGTTTTCTCTCCGCATCCAGACGATGATGTGATTTCTATGGGAGGAACCTTTATAAGGCTTGTAGACCAGGGACATGATGTTCATGTAGCTTATCAAACTTCTGGTAACACAGCGGTATGGGATACTGATGTACTGCGGTATGTGGAATTTGCTATAGATTTTAACAAAAGTATCAATCAGGATACTACCAAACTTCAGCAGACGTACGATGAAATGAGAACCTTTTTAAAAGGGAAACAACCTAACGATGTAGACCTGGAAGAAATACGTAATGTAAAAGCATTCATTCGTAAATCTGAAGCATATGCAGGTGCACGTTATGCTGGCCTGGAGGATAAAAACATACATTTCATGGCTCTTCCATTTTATGAAACCGGAAAGACTGTAAAGAACCCGGTAACCGATATAGATGTAAAAATCACAAAGGATCTGCTTCAAAAATTAAAACCTCATCAAATATTTGCGGCTGGAGATTTTGATGATCCGCACGGCACTCATATAGTATGTTTCAGAATAGTTCTGGAAGCTATGACTCAGCTTAGAGAAACTGAAGAATGGGCAAGAAACTGCTGGCTTTGGATGTACAGAGGTGCGTGGAATGAATTTGAAACTCACGAAATTGAAATGGCAGTTCCCCTATCTCCAAATGAGGTCCACAAGAAAAGAAATGCTATTTTCCAACACCAGTCTCAAAAAGACAGACCCGTATTTCCAGGAGATGATGAAAGAGAATTCTGGGTTAGAGCGGAAGAACGAAACCGTGAGACCGCTATCAATTATCATGAATTAGGTCTTGCCAATTACGAAGCTATGGAAGCTTTTGTAAGATGGAAGTTTTAAAATGATTTTCCAATGAAAATATTACCGCTATCTGGTTTGTTGCTAGTTATTATTCTATTAAGCTCCTGCGCTTCAAATCCCTATTCGAAAACAAATAGATATTATAAAAAAAGAGCCAGGGAATATTCAAAACAGATTTCAGAATTTACTCCTGAAAAAGACAAAGAAACAGACACATTAAATTATGGCCAGTATGCGGTGGGAACTACAAATTTTAACCTCAGAAGGCCAAACTATGTGGTTATTCATCACACTGCTCAGGATTCGGTAGGCCAAACTCTTTATACTTTTACACTGCCAAGAACCCAGGTTAGTGCTCATTACATAATTGCCAATAATGGAGAAATTTATCATATGCTGAATGATTATTATCGCGCATGGCATGG
>JAGXII010000120.1 GCA_024635735.1 Christiangramia sp.
TAATTGCTTGATTATGGGATGTCCGCTAAAGTGAGTACCTTTATTCATAGTAATTGATTTGTGATAAAACCAAATTACTATAAAGCGGGAAATCCATCAAGGAGATCCCGCTTTTAAAAAGTTTAACCGGACACTACTGATAAAAATACAAAACCCCTCAAACAAGCGTTCAAGGGGTTTGCAACTAACTAACCAATCTAATATGAAAAATTTCACTTAACCAACAAATATTCAGGCTATGAAAGCCTTATCATATCTGAATATTGTGTGTCGAAAAAAAGAGTATTAGTTTACAGAATAACTTAAAAAAAGTAGAAATTTTTATAATAATAGAAGATTACAGCCGCGAATGTCACTGTTATCAAATCTTCCCAGAATTTCAACTTTTGTATTTTTTATTCTCCCAAGATCCTGAGTTGCGATAAATGCACAGGAATTTATATTAGCAAGGTCAATAATGTTAATGCCTCCTGTCTTGTTTTCAGGAAGTAGTTCGAGAGCGTCTTCCGGATCCCGGATAAGTATTCTCATCCAGGGCGGGCATTCAAAAACTCCATTTCCAGCGGAATACGCCTGGGATAGTAGCTCCGTCATGCCATATTCGCTATGAATCGAGGAGATCCCAAAGCCTTTCTTTAGAATATCATGCAGTTCCTCCCGTATCATTTCCTTACGCCGGCCTTTCATTCCGCCGGTTTCCATTATGATTGTGTTTTGCAGATGAAACTGATGTTTCTGAACCAAATCCAGCAATGCAAAGGAAACCCCTATTAAAAGAATTTTTTTGCCAGAACTATCAAGGCTTTTCAGCTTAAGGGCAAGTTCATCCAGATCATTAAGATAAAAGCCACTATCGGTTTGTTGAGATCTATTTATGAGATCATTGGCCATATAGATAAGGGAAGAACCCTTACGCTCCAAATAGGAGGGTAGTAAGGCAAGGATTACATAATCCTCTGGATTAGTATAAAACCTTTTAAATCCTTCAAGAAAGCTTCTCTCATATAGTTCAAGATCGGTGACATAATGTTTACTGGTATTGCTGCCAGTTGTCCCGCTGCTGGTAAAAATGATTTCTGATGATTTATTTGCTCCGGTAATGAGCTTTTTAGATTTAAAGAACTCAATAGGAAGAAATGGAATTTCAGTAATCAACTCCACATTTTCAGCCGACCGGTTTAGAAGGTTGCAAAATGTATGGTAGGTTTTATTGTACTGATACTGATATTTAAAAACTTCCAGACAGGTGTTTTCAAAATCGGTGTCATTTTTTATGCGGAAGATCTTTTTCTCTAGCATGGTAAAGCCCGGAAGTTTTTCTCAAAATTAAGGAATAAAAAAAGCCTCTGAAACAGAAGCTGCAAAAAAGAAAATAGGTTACTGCTTATTTTACAACCAGCTTTCTGGTTGCACGGGCAGTTCCTTCCTGTATTTTAAGAATGTAAATTCCAGGACTAAGGGTAGAAACATCCATTTCCCTTCCACGAATACGTGTTTTGTAAACAGATTTCCCCAGAACGTTATAAATCTCGATTATTTTATCCTGATTTTTAGCAGAAGAAATATAAACTTTTCCTCCGGTTACAGGATTTGGATAGATGGAAAGGCCTTCTATAGGAGTCTCTGTGTGCTGCTGAAATTGCGGCTCACGATCAGTTTGCTGTGCACTTGCGGGAATCGCAAACGCCAGAAAACCAATAAGAAAGAATACTAATAAGTACTTTTGCTTCATCCTTTAAGATACAGATTTAGACAAACTTACAAATAAATTTTCAAAAATCCTGCCAATATATTTTGTAAAACATTAAAAAAATAAATAAAAAAACGGGCTGCTATTTGCAACCCGTTTTAATATGGCTAAAAATAAAATTACTCCACCCAGTTAAACATAGATACATCCACAGAGGCTTCAGCATCATAAGCGGTAGTAATATTTGCATCTACACCATCTATCTGAATCCCTGAAAGATCTACTCTTCCAGTTTCTGTAATATCAATATTGGTGTCAAATCCTGATAATGAAAGACCGGTAATTACAGCTCCAGATTGTTTCTTGAATTGTAAAGCTATTCCTCCTGTTTCAGAAATAGCGGTTAGGTTTGTAAATTCTGGCATCATATTCTGGCCATCACCTTCCATTGCGGTTGAGAAATTATCTATAGTAAGGTAGATATATGCATTGGTTACACCGCCAGACCATCCTTCGGTCCAGTCTATCTGGTCATCCTCGTTGTTTTCAAAATATGCGTTTGTCACAGTTACAGATCCTCCAAAAAATTCAACCCCGTCATCTGCTCCGTTAAGCATGGCGATATTTTCTATCGTTGTTCCTGCTCCTACGGCATAAAGAGAAAGACCGTTGTACTGAGATTCAGCATTGATTTGAGCTCCTGCATCCTTTAGGATAAGATATTTAATAGAACCGGAATTGTCCTGAGGATCATCGCCTCCGTAAAGAATTCCGCCAACTTCAGCAGTTGCATTAACTCCTGCAGTAGATACTGCATTTCCGGCGATTACAAGTCCACCCCAGCTTCCTGGTTGTCCCGAAGTAGAAGACATTACTACAGGATTTGATTCTGTACCCTGAATGTCAATTTTTCCTCCTTTTTGAACCACTATATAAATACTGGTGGATTCAGTTTCGCTGTCACTTCGCGCAGTAATCTTAGTTCCTGCCGGAATGGTAAGAGTAGCTCCAGATTCTACAGATACAACACCGCTTATTACATATTCAGTATTTCCGTCAAGGGAATAATCTGAATTAATGGTTTCAGGAAGCACAGCTACCTGACCACGATTGGAAATCCATGCGAAAGTAGAAGACTCAACTGAAGGAACTTCAGTATATGCTTTACTTAGATCTGCATCGGCTCCGTTAAGCTGGATTCCTGATAGATCTGTTCTTCCATCTTCAGTGATATCTACTGCAGTGTCATAACCTGAAAGGGAAAGACCTGTTATTGTAGCTCCTGATTGTTTTTTAAACTGTAAAGCTGTGCCTCCAGTGGTAGAAACTGCTGTAAAATTGATAAGCTTCGGATTGTTGTTTTGTCCGTCGGCTTCCAGTGCAGTAGAGAAGTTAGAAATAGTATGAAGAACATAGGTGTTGGTAATAGTACCGCTCCATCCTTCGGTCCAGTCTACTGCATCATCTTCGTTATTTTCAAAATAGGCATTGGTAATACTTGCAGCTCCTCCAAAGAATTCAACCCCGTCATCTGCACCATTGATCATGGCAACATTCTGAATAGAAGTTCCTGCACCTACAGCGTAAAGAGAAAGCCCGTTGAATTGTGATTCGGCATTTATTTGCGCTCCTGCATCTGAAAGAACTAAATAACTGATAGATCCTGAGTTGTCATTGTCATCAGAACCACCGTAAAGAATTCCGCCTACTTCCGCGGTAGCATTCGCTCCTGCAGTTGTATTGGCATTACCGGCAATTATAAGACCACCCCAGCTGCCGGACTGTCCGTTAGCTGAACGCATGATTACAGGATTTGATTCTGTTCCCTGTATATCAATTTTCCCGCCTTTTTGAACCACAATGTATACGTTGGTAGATTCACTGTTATCTAAATCGGCATCTGCAACGATCTCTGTTCCCGCAGGAATGGTAAGAGTTGCCCCGGCTTCTACTGAATATACACCAGTAAGGCTATAGGTCTCAGAGGCATCTAAAGTTCTGTCCTCATCCAGGCTTCCGTTTAATTCAACGTTATCCAGGTTTGGAGTTCCGCCATTATTTCCACCAGGGATAGGTTCTAAAACCGGATCTTTACTACATCCTGATATTGTTAGAACAATACTTGCCAGGAGTCCGAATAGGATTTTAGGATTTGTTTTTTTCATTTTTTTTAGAGTTTAAAATTTAATTCTGGTTTAGAATGGTTAATAAATATTTGTGGTTAATAAATAATAATTAAAATGAATAATTTACTCCCAGGCTAAGAACAGCTCCTCTGGTATAGGACCTTACAGTTTTTGTAGATTCCAGTCCTGTTGAACTAGGTCTTATATCCTGAACTCTTTCGATTTTAGGATTTAATAGATTCTGTCCTTTAAATTCCAGTCCCCATCTGTCATTAAGCTCTTTAGTGAATATTGCATCCAGGGTTACAAATCCTTTTTCTACAATTTCATCGTTATAGAATATATCAGTCTGCGTCTGGAAACTTGGGGATCCAATTGCATAGATCTTATCTGAGGCATAATATCCAACTAAAGAAGCTCTAAAAGGATTTTCAGTTTCATTAGAGAAATTAAGGGAGGCGTTAAAGATCCAGTCGCTGGCACCCTGTAGCCCGATATCTTTTTTATTGTTATACTGGAAGGTTCTTACAAAACTTCCTTCTTCGTTGTACACATTTTTAAGATCCTGTGAATGCCACATTCTTGAAGCATTAAAGCCAACACCAAGGTCAATTCCTTCCGGATTTTCATTTTCGATAACGTCTAACTTTGTTTCCAGCTCAATTCCATAAATATTTGCTTCTTGACCTGCATTGAAATAAGAGAAAACTCCGGCAGCTCCACGATCCTGAACTTTGTTGATAGGATCCTGAATTTTTTTATAGAATCCTGTAAGTGATACTAACTCCCCGGAACTCGGGAAAAATTCATATTTAAGATCGAAATTGAAGTTTGTAGAAGCATTAAGTTCAGGATTCCCACGTGTAATTTGTCCTGTTTGAGAAACATATTCAAAAGGAGCAATTTCCTTAAACTCTGGTAATGTTATAGTTCTACTTGCAGCCAGTCTAATGTTTGAGTTCTCATTTGGAGAATATTTCACGTTTAGACTTGGATATATATTATTGTAATCCATATAAACAAAATCAGGTTTGTTCACAGGGTAGTTATTCACATCAAATACCACATCTATATTATCCTGCTGATATCTTGCTCCAAGGTTAAAATTCCATTTTCCAAAACCATAGTTGAAATTGGCAAATCCACCATAAGATTCCAGGATTGCATTGTAGCGGTCTGGAGTAAGGCTATTGAATTTAAGATTTCCATTTCCGAAGTTTTCAGTAGTGAAAACAGTGGAAAGATTATCAAGAGAAGTAGGATTAACGCTATTTAATTCAATCTCATCTGCTCCATAAAATCTTGAAATGAAATCTCTTTCCTTATTACGATAATTTCCTCCAAACTGTAAGAAAACTACTTTATCAGATTCTTCGTCCTTAATAAAGTCAATCTTGTCTTCAACAAAAGCATTTAATTCGGCATCATCTATCTTCTGTGAAGATTTTCTTTGCTGATATCCTCCTGTTCTTGCTAGCTGAATAAATTCCTGACCATCGTAATTAACCTCATTTCTAATTCTGTTAGGCTCATCGGCATTTACGGTATTGTAACCAACTGCCCATTCCAGCTCATTGTTTTCAAATAATTCATGGTAACCATGAAGC
Source organism: Christiangramia sp. (assembly GCA_024635735.1). Classification (GTDB taxonomy): domain Bacteria; phylum Bacteroidota; class Bacteroidia; order Flavobacteriales; family Flavobacteriaceae; genus Christiangramia. The sequence continues at coordinate 5,424 of JAGXII010000120.1, forward strand.
TGATTTACCCAAAGTCTTGTTTGTTTAATATTCTGATCACGTACAAACTGGTTAAGATTTTCGGCTGCTGAAGTTTCTTCAAATACAACTCCTTCTCCATTTCTTCCCGCTTCATAAACTTCATCGGTAAGTTTATTGATGAACAAACTTGTTGCTTTAATACGATGTTTACCATTTATTTCATAAGACACGTCCAGTAAACCGGTAGTATTATCGGTTTTTGAATAATTCTCAGTATCTGAAAAATAATCGTAAAGGTTATTGTCTCTGTATTCGTTGAAAATACCTGTGCTGTATTCAAATGTTGCAGACTGCGAAGCCGTTAAAAGCACCTTTAAATCATCACCAAATTTTTTACCCGCTGTAAAGGCATATTTCCTGTTTACAGGAAAGGGAGCGTTTTTAGTATTCCATGACTGATTGTTCAGGGAATATTCGATTGGGATTGCCTGATCATAAAATCCGAAATAAACGTCTTCCTGGTTTGGAGAAACCTTGAATTCGCTGAATTCTCCAACTGCATTGGTGTTGGCTCCAAACTGAAGTCCGAAATCAAGCTCCTCGGTTCCTCTCAATTCTCTTGAAGTAATATCAACTGTTCCCGATGCCTGGTCGGCAGAATTGTCTACAGAATATGTTTTACTGATACTAAGGTTTTGTATAACCCTTGTTGGAAACAATCCCAGATCAATATTTTTACGTTCTACATCGTCAGATGGAATTGGAAGTCCGTTTAAAGTAGTATACAGGTAACGATCACCCAGACCTCTTACAAAAATATCCCCTGAAGATTCACTGCTGGTTACCCCTGATATTTTGGTGGTGGCAGTGGCGGCATCAGAGACTCCTAACTTGGCAAGTTCCTGAGCTCCGATACTTTCTTTTATTTCCACCGAATTTTTCTGCTCCATTAAAAGGGCCACTTCAGAATCTCTTCTTGCAACAGTAGTAATTACCACCTCATCCAGAGAAGCAGCACTGGATCCTAAATCAGTGTTCACTTCGGTAACTTTACCGGCTTCCACAATAACATCCGGTACCTCAAGTGTTTCATAACCTACAAAACTGAAAACTATAGTATAGGTTCCGGGCTGCAGGGTTTTTAATATATATAAGCCATCATAATCTGAGGTGGTACCTGTAGATGTACCTTTAATTATTACATTGGCAAATGGTAAGGGTTCGCCGTTCATTTCACGGTCTGAAAGTTTTCCCGCTATGGATCCTGTTTGTGGATCCTGCGCATGCATTGCCGTTAAAATAAATAAGAATGTAAGTAAAAAGAATTTATTCATTTGTTTGTTCTATAAAAATCTCGATGCAAATAAACGGCGGTAAGGTAAAGCCTGCGTTACCTCAGAATTAATCCTTCATGAATAAAGTGTTAGCTTAATGTTACTAATTGCAGGAAGGCCTTTAAATTCAAATTAATGGTTAATTTTACATCACTTAACCACAGTTAATTTAATTATGAAGAAAAAAGATATTCTAATTTTACTGGTGGACGACGAGCCGGATATTCTGGAAATCGTTGGATATAATCTTTCTTCGGAAGGATATCAGGTTATAACGGCAGATAATGGTAGTGATGGTGTTAAACTTGCGAAAAAGCATAAGCCTCACCTTATTATTCTGGACGTTATGATGCCTGAAATGGATGGGATTGAAGCCTGTGAGCTTATTCGAAAGAGTCCTGAGCTTGAGGATACAATTATAGCTTTTCTTACAGCCAGGGGAGAAGATTATTCTCAAATGGCCGGTTTTGATGCCGGTGCCGACGATTATATCACAAAGCCTATCAAACCAAAGGTTCTCGTTAGTAAAGTGAAAGCGCTGCTTAGAAGGTATCGTGAAAATGAAAAATCGGCCAATATTGTTCATCTGGGAGATATCACTATTAACAGGGAAGAATATAAAATTTCGCAGGGCGATCAGGAAATGGCTCTACCAAGAAAGGAATTTGAATTACTGTCGCTTTTAGCTTCCAAACCCGGCAAAGTATTTAAAAGGGAAGATATTCTCGATAATGTTTGGGGGAATGATATTGTGGTTGGAGGAAGAACCATCGATGTACATATTAGGAAACTTCGTGAGAAGATTGGTGATGATAAGATAAAAACAGTAAAAGGAGTAGGCTATAAGTTTGTAGTTTAATGGCAAGAAATTTTAAACGCTCATATAGATTTGCCGTGAGAACTTCGCTTTTTATAAGCGTTTTTCTTTCGATACTAATGGGCATTTTTATGTTTCTGCAGCTTGAATTTACAGCGACTTCAATCATTCTTTTCACAGTACTCTGCTATCTTTTTTCGTTTTTTATTATTCAGTACCGCGTAGAGCGATTTATATACAGGCGTATTAAAAAAATCTACGATAATGTTTCTCTTCTGGATTCTACCACACTTAGACCAAACCAGGTAACAACAGATATGTCCAGTCTTACCAGGGAAGTGGAAAAATTCGCTCAGGATAAAAAGCTGGAAATAGAAACTCTTAAAATTCGGGAAGGGTACCGAAAGGAATTTATGGGGAATGTTTCTCATGAGTTAAAGACCCCGCTTTTTACGGTTCAGGGATATATTCTAACCTTACTGGACGGAGCTTATAAAGATAAAGCCGTCAGGAAAAAATATCTTCAACGGGCCAGTAAAGGAGTGGAGCGACTCATTTATATTGTGAGGGATCTGGATATGATCACGAAGCTGGAAATAGGTGATTTGCATCTGCATTATGAAACATTTGATATAGTAGAACTTATCCAGGCTTCTTTTGATCTTTTAGAAATGAAAGCCTCGAAAAAAAATATCACTCTTACTTTTGATATGGATTATGATGATCCTGTCCTTGTACGAGCCGATAAAGAAAGAATTCAACAGGTGCTTACCAATCTTATTGTCAATTCTATCAAATACGGCAAAAACGGGGGGACTACCGAGATTAGTATCGAAAATCTTATTCGAAATAAGGTGATCGTACGGGTAACCGATAATGGTGAAGGAATAGAAAAAGAGAATATTCCAAGGTTATTTGAAAGGTTTTACCGCGTTGATAAAAGCGGATCAAGAAAGGAAGGCGGTTCAGGGCTTGGGCTTTCTATAGTGAAGCATATTCTGGAAGCTCATGGAGAAAAGATCTATGTAGAAAGTGTTTTTGGAGTAGGTAGTGAATTCTCATTCACTCTGGAAAAAAGCGAAAAGATTCCCGAAGAGCGTGTAATCCCCGAAATCCCTTAGGCCCCCATACTTTTCAATTTCCTCTAATTTTAAAATATTAAAATCCTCTTGCTGGCAGTAGGGAGCTAATTCCAATTCCTGCATTCTTTCAGCGAGATATTGTTGTTCCCATTGCCCAGGGGTAGGAATAAAAAAAGCTTTTTTCTCCAATTTGGCAAGATCCATTAAAGTTGTATATCCTGAACGTGAAACCACATATTTGCTGCAGTTGATAGCTTCTTCCAGTGCTTTTCCGAAGAGGTAATTCTTAACATTAATATTTGGGTTATTGATAGTGAAACTTTCTTCACTTATAACACCTCTTATAAACAGAATTTTTAAAGAAGTATCTTTCAACTCCTTGATAAGGATAGATTCAAGGATACTGCGCTGAGGTTCCGGTCCGCTTAATATAATGATATAATCATAAATATTTGGGACTTCCTTTTTCTCGAGCCGGCTTAGTATTCCTATATATTTTATATTCCCAGGCTTAGGATTTAAATGTCCCAATTTTCCACTAAGGTTTTTACTGGTCTCCAAATCGGGGATCCAGCATTCTTCAAATTTTCGAATATAATTTTGATGAATATAACTGCTCAAGAAAGAAGTGTTCCCGCTTAGAACGTTTAACTGGTTAGTGATAAAGACATTCTTTTTTAGTTTTTTACTTCGTACGCCCAATCGATTATCTGAAATGATTCCCTGGAGATCGTACTTATTCACCAGGGATTTGGTCATTTTTTTTTCAGCTTTTATGGCCCGCATAATTTTCGGGCTTTCCATCATAAGCTTCCATTTAAAGTTAACTCCCTTCTTAGGATATTCAATGCCATAAGGAGGCAAAAGAACAGAAGTGAGATAAGGGAATTCCTTTTCCAGCAAACTTAGGGCCTGACCATCGGAAGCCAATATTGGTTCAAAATTATGCTTTTCGAGCTCTCTGATTATAGGAATGCATCTGGTCGCATGTCCCAGTCCCCAATTGAGGGCTGCTACCATTATTCTTGGTTTCTCCATAATTCAGCAAATATATCCTTCTCTGAAACAAACGAATTTCCTCTGAATTATTAAAATATTAAATAAAAAATTTGATTGTCCGTAAAGTATCCTAATTTAATAAAGTGCGTCATTCTGAACTTGTTTCAGAATCTTAAAATACTATAAATCCTCATTATAAATTGAGACCCTGAAATAAATTCAGGGTGACGAGATAACTATTATGACTAAAA
>JAGXII010000121.1 GCA_024635735.1 Christiangramia sp.
CTTTCGCATAGCAGCCACCTTCAAAATTGAAAATTATATTTTCAGCTGTCCAGCCGTGCTCATCATCTCCAATAAGCCTTCTGTCTGGATCTGCAGAAAGCGTGGTTTTACCTGTTCCCGATAATCCGAAGAAAATCGCCGTATCCCCTTCTTCCCCCACATTGGCTGAGCAATGCATTGGTAGGGTATTCTTATATACAGGTAAAATAAAATTAAGAGCTGAAAAAATTCCTTTTTTGATCTCTCCCGTATAGCCAGTTCCTCCAATTAGAGCAATTTTCTTGCTGAAGTTAAGAATGGCAAAATTCTCCTGGCGCGTACCATCAATTTCAGGATCTGCCTTAAAACCCGGAGCATTTACGATTAACCAGTCTTCTTTAAAATTGTCTAGCTCCTCTTCTCCAGGACGAAGAAACATATTAAAAGCAAACATATTTGACCAGGGATACTCATTGATTACCCTTATATTCAGACGGTAATTTTCATCTGCACAGGCATATGCATCCCGCGCATAAATTTCCCGACCTTCAAGATAATCGGTCACTTTCTTATAAAGTTTATCAAACTTATCCGGATCAAAAGGGATATTGATATCGCCCCACCATACTTTATCTTTAGTAATGTCGTCTTTCACAATAAATCGGTCTTTCGGGGACCTTCCGGTAAACTGTCCTGTGTTCACCGCTAAAGCTCCAGAAGAGGTCTCAACCCCAAGACCAAGTCTTAAGGTTTCTTCATGAAGTTCGTGAGCAGATAACTGATAATGTACTGAGGCGTCTTTGATCCCGTAATCCTTTAACGAAATCGTTTTCGTAATTTGGGTGTTATCGACCATAAAAAAATCAAATCTGTGGTTTGTTTAGGTAGACAAAAGTAAAAATCTTAAACAGAATTATAGTTATACTATTTCAATTTATTTGTTTTTTAACTTTATGAAATTCAGCAATAAAATGCCCCAAACCACAATTAGCAAGGTCCCACCAAGAGGTGTAAGTAATGCGATGGCAGTAAAATCAAATGATGTGAGAGCATTCATAGCAAGAAGGTAGATAGATCCTGAAAATAATATTACACCCAACATTAAAAGATAAAATATCCATTTTAAGGCTTTTTCAGAATTAATTTTTATCACACCTAGAATAAGAAAGAGAAAGGCGTGATACATTTGAAATCGGACTCCTGTTTCAAAAGAATTAATAGACTGTTCCGAAATCAGGTTTTTTAAACCGTGAGCAGCAAATGCTCCAAGTATCACAGCTAGTAATCCAAAAAAAGCACCGGCAATTAAAAATTTCCTATTCATTCTTTCAGTTTTTTATCATTCAAAGATTTAATACATTCGTCCAACTACACAAAACTAACTTATTTTATGCGAGAAATTTTAATCGTGGGAGCAGGAAAATCTACCTCTGCTCTCATAAACCATCTGCTAGAACAGGCTAATAAGGAAGATCTTTTTTTACGAATAGGTGACATAGACCTCGCCAATGCAAAAAATGCATGTAAAGATTCCACTAAATGCGAGGCTTTTGAACTGGATGTTTTTAATTCTGAAAGTCGCGAACCTGCTATTCAAAGGGCCGACATTGTAATCTCAATGCTGCCAGCCAGATTCCATATTGAGGTAGCTAAAGACTGCTTGAAATTTGGTAAAAATATGGTCACTGCTTCTTATATAAGTGACGAAATGAAAGCTCTGGATGAACAGGTTAAGAAAAAAGGCCTTGTATTTATGAATGAGATCGGGGTGGATCCCGGGATCGACCATATGAGTGCTATGAAAGTGATAGACCAGATTAGAGACAAGGGCGGAAAAATGCTTCTTTTTGAATCATTTACCGGAGGTCTCGTTGCACCAGAAAGTGACAACAACCTATGGAATTACAAGTTCACCTGGAATCCGCGTAACGTGGTAGTTGCCGGTCAGGGAGGGGTAGCCGAATTCATCCAGGAAGGATAATATAAATACATCCCCTATCACCGTCTCTTTAGAAGAACCGAATTTCTGGAAATTCAGGATCACGGAAGGTTTGAAGGTTATGCCAATAGAAATTCTTTAAAATATCAGAGCATCTATGGGCTGGAAGATATACTTACTTTATATAGAGGTACTATCAGAAAGGTTGGTTTCAGCCGCGCCTGGAATATGTTTGTACAACTGGGCATGACCGATGACAGTTTTACCATGGAAGATTCGCAGGAAATGAGTTATCGTGATTTCATAAATTCATTTCTGCCTTATTCACCAAAAGATTCTGTTGAATTGAAAGTAAGGCATAATTTGAAGATTGACCAGGATGACATCATGTGGAATAAACTTATAGAACTGGACTTATTTAATGCAGATAAAAAGCTAGGCATTAAAGATGCCACGCCGGCGCAGGCTTTACAAAAAATACTCATGGAAAAATGGTCTTTATCCCCGGACGATAAAGACATGATCGTGATGTACCATAAATTCGGATACGAACTTAATGGAGAAAGAAAACAAATAGATTCTACCATGGTTCATATTGGCAAAAACCAGTCTGAAACAGCTATGGCCAAAACCGTGGGACTTCCTGTTGCCATGGGTGCGATTATGATTTTAAACGGAGAGATAAAAACTCCGGGGGTACAGTTACCTATTAAAAAAGAAGTATATGTGCCATTACTTAAAAAACTGGAAGAGCACGATATTAAATTTAAAGAAAAGGAGACGGAATACCTGGGATATAATCCATTTGGCGAAGTAGGGAATTAGAAATGATAAGCATTTTTTGTATTTTAGCTAACATTCAAAAAATGCCCCTATGAAAATCATTAATGAAAACGTAAAGCTGGATGGGATTGATAAAACGATCCTGAATTCCCTAATGGAAGACGCAAAAAAACCTATTCTTGAAATTGCCAAAAATATAGGTATTACAGGAGCTGCAGTACATCAGCGGTTGAGAAAACTGGAGAAATCAGGGTTAATTGAAGGATCAAGAATGATGCTTGATGCCCGCTTACTTGGATACAAAACCATGGCTTTTGTGGGAGTTTATCTCGACAAAGCGGTAAGCAATCCGCAGGCCGTACAGAAACTAAGTAAAATTCCAGAAGTGATTGAATGCCATTACACCACCGGGAACTGGTCTATATTTATAAAAATTCTTTGCCGGGATAATGAGCATTTAATGCATGTTTTAAATAAAGATATTCAGGCAATTGACGGTGTATCAAGAACAGAAACTTTTATATCTCTTAACCAGCAGATCAACCGACAAATCAAGATCTAAAAAAAGCCGCTGGAAATCAGCGGCTTTTTTTAAAATTAAATTCGTTTAATCTCTTCCCATATATATACTTAGGAAATACAGCAGGGTTGCTAGTGAGCCTATAGCGGCAACCACATAAGTCCTGGCGGCCCATTTAAGGGAATCCTTCGCGGCATCGTGTTCAGAGCCGGTGAGCATATTTTCATTTTCCAGCCAAACCAATGCTCTTTTACTGGCATCGTATTCTACAGGAAGGGTTATAAAACTGAATAAGGTTCCCATAGCAAACATTATAATTCCTATTAATAGTACAGTTTGACCAAGGCCTACACTCACCATACTCATTAAAATAAGACCTCCAAAAATGGCCCACTGGGAGAATTTAGATGCCACACTTACTACCGGCACCAGTTTACTTCTCATTTGCAGCCAGCTATATGCCTGAGCATGCTGAACAGCGTGCCCGCATTCGTGAGCCGCAACAGCAGCTGCCGCCGCATTTCTTTGTGTATAAACACCTTCACTTAAATTAACGGTTTTTTTGGCAGGGTTATAATGATCTGTAAGCATTCCGGGTGCCGAGATAACTTTTACATCGTGAATTCCATTGTCACTCAACATTCTTTCAGCAATCTCCCTTCCGCTCATTCCATTTTGAAGATGAACTTTCGAGTATTTCTTAAATTTACTTTTGAGTTTATTACTCACAATCATACTCACTAAAAAAATGAGTCCGGCAATTATATAATATCCCATCATAGGTTAAATAGATTTAAACTTTATAACTTTTAAAATATCAAAAATCCGGCCATAGACCATAAACCTTATCCTTGCATTTCCCAAACTGACATTTAAGTTAAGAAACGCCTAATTATGTCAAAATTTTCAAATTAATGCTCTATTATTTTTCAATTTCAGATATTAGCTATATTTGCAACGCACAACTAAAAATCTACCATGCATTACAAGAGAATACTTTTAAAACTGTCAGGTGAAGCACTAATGGGAAACCGCCAATATGGCATCGATCCCGAGCGACTGTCAGAATATGCCGAAGAGATAAAATCTGTAGTAGATAAGGGAATCGAACTTGCAATAGTTATTGGAGGAGGAAATATCTTTAGAGGTGTGGCAGGTGCCAGCCGCGGAATGGATCGCGTACAGGGTGATCACATGGGAATGCTCGCTACTGTGATCAATGGTCTTGCACTCCAGAGCGCACTTGAAGATGCTGAAATTCAGACCCGGCTTCAGACGGCCATTAAGATCAATGAAGTTGCCGAACCATTTATAAGAAGAAAAGCTATAAGACACCTTGAAAAAGGTAGAGTAGTTATATTTGGAGGTGGAACCGGGAATCCATATTTCACAACAGATTCCGCTGCGGTCTTAAGAGCAATCGAGATCAAAGCAGATGTGATCCTTAAAGGAACCCGCGTTGACGGAATATACTCTTCAGATCCCGAAAAAAATAAAGAAGCGACAAAATTTGATTTTATTACTTTTGAAGACGTAATAAAAAAAGGTCTTAAAGTGATGGATACAACTGCCTTCACCCTGAGTCAGGAAAATGAATTGCCTATTATAGTTTTCGACATGAATAAACCGGGTAACCTTTTAAAAGTGGTTACAGGAGAACGTGTTGGAACCAAAGTGAACTTATAAATACTTGAAATTGTAAATATTATTAAAATGGATGAAGTTGAATTTATTCTAGAAGAAGCAAAGGAAGGAATGGAGAAAGCGATTTCTCACCTTAAAAAGCAACTTGGAAATATTCGCGCCGGAAAAGCTAACCCAAGTATGCTGGGTAGTGTGATGGTAGAATATTATGGATCTCAAACTCCTTTAAACCAGGTGGCCAACGTAAATACTCCAGATGCGAGAACCCTTTCTATTCAACCTTTTGAAAAAAGCCTTATTCAGGAAATTGAAAAAGGTATAATGTTGGCTAACCTCGGCTTCAATCCTATGAACAATGGTGAAAGCGTGATCATTAATGTTCCGCCACTTACCGAAGAGCGCAGAAGACAACTTACAAAACAGGCAAAATCAGAAGCTGAAGATGCTAAAGTTGGAGTAAGAAACGATCGTAAACTGGCGAACCAGGAACTGAAAAAACTGGAAATTTCTGAAGATTTCAAGAAAAATGCTGAGAACGAAATTCAGGAATTAACAGATGGTTATATAGAACGTGTCGACAGGATTTTAGAAATTAAGGAAAAAGAGATTATGACCGTTTAATGACCTTTTTTTAATTGAAGATTTGCCGGATTAGATCTGAATAAATTACAGATTTGACCCGGCAATTTTTATATTAAGTGTATTTTAAATCAAAAATTATGTATATGTGTTTTTAGTCATAATAGTTATCTCGTCACCCTGTCCCGATAGCTATCAGGATATTTCAGGGTCTCATTTTATAATGAGGAATTATAGTATTTAAGATTTTGAAACAAGTTCAGAATTACGCACTTTATTAAATTGTGCTACTTTACGGACAATCAATTCAAAAAATATTTAAAGCATCTATATGCGGAACCTGGTAATATTTGTACTCTTTTTATTCAGTCTGAACGCTACTGCGCAGAAAATTATTCGC
>JAGXII010000122.1 GCA_024635735.1 Christiangramia sp.
AGATGTGTATAAGAGACAGCCTGGCCTGGATACCATCAGCCGGAGGGGAAATTACCTATATAGAAAAGTCTAAGGGAAGAATTCATCCGCATTTCACAAAAGTAAATGACCGCATTTATTTGAATGATGATGAGAAACTAATCTCTATTCGGTGGGATGGAACCGATGAAAAAACGCATTTAACGGTTAAAGGAATTACCACTTTCGGTGCATCCAATCTAGATCCACATATGCTGGAGGAAAATGATTCAAAAGAAGAGAAGGACAAATCTTCAAAACCTTCAGAAATGAAGATATCGCCCGATGGTAAAAGAGTTTTGGCTCATATTAATAATGATATATATACAGTGGTAATTCCGCGTTATGGGCAAACTGCGGAGATTTCTGTTGCTAAGGTGGACAAAGCTTCATTCCCCGCAGAACAGCTTACCGAAATAGGAGGGGAGTTTCCTGCCTGGGAAGATGATAGTAAGGATATTCACTGGTCTCTTGGGGCAAGTCATTTTGTTTATGATCTTGAAAAGGCTAAAGTGTTTAACGACAGTATAGAAAAGCTTAAAGAAGCACGAAAGGAAGCTGAAAAGAAAGAATCAAAAGAAGATAAAGAGGCTAAAAAGGACGAAAAGGAAAAAGAGGATGAAAAATTTAAGCCTGAAGAGTATAAAATAGAATTGACCTATAAAAGAGCTATTCCAGAGGGAACTGCGATTATTAAAGGAGCACGGATTATTACCATGAAAGGTGATGAAGTGATTGAAAACGGAGATATTCTTATTAAAAATAATCGTATTGCGGCGGTAGGAGCATCCGGAACCCTGGAGGTGCCCAATGGAGCAACAGAAATAGATGCTTCTGGTAAAACAATTACTCCGGGATTCGTAGATACCCATGCTCATATGTGGCCTAACTGGCAGATCCATAAGAACCAGGTTTGGCTTTATTCAGCGAACCTTGCCTATGGAGTGACCACTACCAGGGATCCACAAACTTCCACAACAGATGTGCTCACGTATTCAGATATGGTGGATGCAGGAATGATGAACGGTCCGAGAATATATAGCACGGGGCCTGGAGTTGGCTATTGGGCATATAATCTGAAGGATCTGGATCACACTAAACGCGTACTTAAACAGTATAGCGAGTATTACGACACCAAGACCATCAAAATGTATCTAACCGGAAACCGGCAGATGCGCCAGTGGATTATCATGGCGGCTAAAGAATTAAAGCTGATGCCTACCACTGAAGGCGGACTTGATATTAAGCTTAATATGACCAATTTATTAGACGGGTATCCCGGGCATGAACATTCATTGCCGATTTATCCAATGTATAAGGATGCTCTGAAAACTATAGCCGAAGCAAAAATGGCCGTTACTCCAACTTTACTGGTTTCTTACGGAGGACCATGGGCTGAGGAATATTATTACGCGACAGAGGAACCTTATAATGATAAAAAACTACAACATTTCACTCCATACGAAGAACTGGCGGGCAAATCCAGAAGAAGAGGTGCCTGGTTCATGCCAGAGGAACATGTTTTTCCTAAGCATGCGGAAACTATGAAGGAAATAGTAGATGACGGAGGAATTGTTGGAATAGGAAGCCATGGCCAGTTACAGGGATTAGGTTATCACTGGGAATTATGGTCTATGCAAAGTGGAGGAATGGATGAGCATACTGCATTGAAAGTAGCTACCATTTTAGGGGCTAAGGCCCTAGGATTAAGTGAGGATATGGGATCTATTGAAGCTGGCAAACTTGCTGATCTTGTGATCATGGATAAAAATCCACTGGAAAATATTCGAAATAGTAACACTGTGAAATATGTAGTAAAAGATGGTGTCATTTATAATGCAGATAATTTAAATGAGATCCATCCCGATAAAAAAGCAGCACCGGAGCCAGACTGGCGAATGGATAAACCGGTAGATCTTCCCGGTATTAAAAAGTAGAAATTAAAAAAAGCCCGGTTTTGCCGGGCTTTTTTTATTGAATTTCTTTCAGGATTAAAACTGGAAGTTTTGGATCAAAATTTACCTCCTGCATTACATTTTTATTGAACAGTCGTGAAAAGAAGCCTTGTTTTCGCTGATAGAGCGCAAGGAAATTACTATCTCTGCTTTCAATGAATAAATGTACTCCGGTAGCCGGCGTAGTTTGGGTGAGCGTATGAAAGCTATGATCTATTCCGGAAAGATGCTTCCCTAAATCTGCTTTATACTGCTCCTGTTCGTAGCTAAGTTTTTTATTATCACTATTAATATAGAGTACGCGTATAGATGCAAGCATACTTTGTGAAAATTCGATAAGCGTATCAAGTTCTTTTTGCCTGAACGGAATCCTGAAATTGGTAGGAAATACGATCTCCGGGTTTGGATGGTTCGTTACTTCATAGGTTTCAGGGATAACCAGAATCGGGCATTGTTCAACATCTTCGGCAACCTTTGAGATATCTTCAGATGTATGGATGCTAACCGAATCGCCCCGTGCTCCCAGTATTATAAGATCTAAGCCGTGTTTGTCTACTGCTTCCTGAATTCCATTTACGAGGCTGCCCTGGTAAGAGATAGTCTCAAAATGATGTCCTGGATTTTCTTTTCTAAAACTAAGTCCCTGCATGATCCTCTCCAGCCCTTTTTCTGAAGTTTCTTTTGGCGAAGGTTCTTCATCATCACTTTTCACCAAAGGGATGGCCTCACTTAAAAAACCCTGATTTTGATAAGTATTTATCAAATAAAAGGTGCAGGGGATTTTTTTGTAAAGCCCCATTGCGAATATTAGCGCGTTCCAGGAATGTTTGGAAAAGTTAATTGGGATCAGAATCTTTTTTTCCATGATTTACATTGTGCAGTAAATATACTAAAGTAAGGAGGTTTTAAAAATAAGCATCGATGAACTTTACTCAACTTGTAAGATTATAATCTCCTTACCCAGATATTTCGGTATTGAACCGGCGTACCGTGATCCTGTAAAGAAATTACATCTTCGCCATGTGCTTCGGGATAGTTATGCAGCCCTATATAAAGCGTCAGGCCGTGAATAGTTGCATTGTTCTGAACCACAACTCCGTTATGTAAAACGGTAATCTTCGCTTCACTGTCAAGCCTGCCATCATCTTTAAAACGAGGCGCGGTATAGATTACATCATAAGTATTCCATTTATCAGGAGCTCGCATTGCGTTTACTAAAGGTGGATGATCTTTATAGATACTCCCGGCCTGCCCGTTACTGTAGGTGCGATTATTATAAGAGTCCAGTATTTGCAGTTCGTATCGGTTTTGGAGGAACAAACCACTATTTCCGCGACCTTGTCCTGAGTTCTCTACTTTATCTGGCGCACTCCATTCTATATGAATCTGAGCATCCCCAAATTTCATTTTTGTTTGAATTCCACCCTTCCCTGGTACTACCTGGAAATAACCATCTTTGATATCCCATGCAGCTGCTTGAGATGTGTCTTTCTGACTCACCCATTGATCCAGATCATCACCATCGAATAAAACAATAGCGTCTGAAGGCGCATTTCCATATTTCTCTCCGGGATTGACCACCTCAACCTTAGGCTCCCAAATCTCGGTCATTTCCGGTTTCATTGGCATAGGTGATACTTCAGGTGGGGTGTCGGGATATTTTTCCTGGGCTAAAGCAATGCTGGAAAAGAATAGTAGGCTGGCAAACAGATAAAAAGTAGGTTTCATTATTTTAAAGAATTTATAGATTTTATATAAATATACTAAAGACACTTCAGGTAAGCAGACGAGAAAAGAATGAATTCCTGTTTTTTGCCGTTTTTGTATTATTTTGAAGACTTATGATTAATGCGATAAGTAAAATAGGAATGGGTGGAGGTTGTCACTGGTGTACCGAAGCGGTATTTCAATCCTTAATTGGAGTCACTAAGGTCGAGCAGGGATATATTGCTTCTATCGGAGAAAATTCTGGATTTTCTGAAGCTGTGATCGTTTACTACGATAATTCCTTAATCTCCCTGGAAAAGCTTATCGAAATTCATTTATATACACACCAAAGCACATCAAATCACAGCATGCGAAAGAAATACAGGTCTGCTGTTTATACTTTTTCATTAGCTCAGTTCCACAATGTGCAAACCATTTTAGAGAAACTTCAGATTAATTTCGATGGTCCTATTGTAACTACTGCTCAACAATTCCAATTTTTTAAACCTTCCCGCGAAGAAATCAGGGATTACTATCTCAAAGATCCCGAAAAACCATTCTGTAAAAGATTTATTGAGCCAAAACTTAAAAAAATTAATGGAGGAATTTGCTGAAGAAAATAGGAGGCTTTAGTTTTAAAATTGTCTTTAGTCTATCAATTTAACTTTTCACCGTTGATAACATTTTAAAAACTTGAGTGTAAGGGATTCATATTGCCTGCATGTTTCTGATATTTTTGGAAAACCCTTATTTCTTTAAATAATTAAATGAAAAATCTAAGGAGCATTTTATTTCTAAAAGTGTACCTGCTTTTTAATGGTCCTTCTAACGGAAAATGAATATTGAAGATGTAATTGAAGCCGGAACCAGCAGTATTTAAATAAACTAATATATTAGGGATAAGGAAGAAAAACGTTCGAGAGGACGTTTTTCTTTTATAAACAATACCGGGCTTAAAGTAAGCAAATCGACCCTACTCAAATTGCTTCTCTGGTAATGGCCCGGTATTTATCTATAAGAATTTTAATGATGGCACCTAACAAGTAGCCCATCTGTTGAAATTGTTACAAATTTTTCAAAGGGATTTATAAACATTTCAATAACCACTCCGCTTTGTACTTAATAAAGGAAAAGTTAGGGGATTGCACAAACGGCTTCGTTTGGTGGATACTTAAAAATTTAATCTTTCCGGAAACTGTCCTGTTGCATTAGGACTTCCCCAAACGAAATTTCTTCGGCCGCCAGAACAAGAATTGTGGTAGGTAAATCCTGAAGTTGTTTTTGTAAATGACTATAATATTGCTCAAAATTCTTATCCGGTTTGGCCATTCCCATAAAAATAAGATCGGCTCCAGTAGAAGATTCCTTTAATACCTCGTGAAAAGAGCGTCCATTGGCTACAATCACTTCAAGGCGGGCTCCCGTTCTCAATTTTTTTATCACTGCCGATAAATTTCTTCTGGCATCTTCTGCTGCCTTTTCATGGGGTACCAGCATTTTTAAATTTACCTTTGCACCATACCAGGACCGGCTACTTTGCAGAAGATAGGCAAGGATCATTAACAACCCGCCATTACTTTTAAGCCCTCCCCACCAGATGTCGATATTTTCTTTTTTTCCAAAGGTTTTCTCCTCCTTATCGCGTATAATTACCACATTCCTGTTGAGCTCATAAAAATGAGTGATCATATCACAATAATCTTTTCTAATTGACTCATTTTCACTGTCGCCAAGTATAATGGTATTTGGAACGAGACTTCCGAGTCCGTAAGCTTTTACAAAATCCTTAGCCCCCTGGAAAGTATCTTTGGCTGAAATGACTCTTGCGAATCCTCTCGCATTTCTTTTTCCCAGAAAGTCCTGAATATTTTGTTCAAGAAGCCGCCTGCGTGCCACCGTAAGGTGTTTGCTTATAAGTACAGTAGCCACGGTAAGGATTCCGCGGTTATGAGTAATGGAGGAAGCAAAATCGATAAGATGCCATCTTTTGGTGGGTGCTCCTGAAAGAACCAAAGGATTGGGTCTCCAGGTCTTTGATTCTTTCTCATTACTAAGATTAAAAAGTCCGGCACGAATCACGGCCATCCATATACCTCTTCTCACATCTCCCCATGCTGTTCTCATTTCTCTGCTTTGAAGCCAGACGAAGATAACTGCGATAAAGATAAAAGCGACCCCGGTTGCAAGTCCGTTAATAAGAAACATTACTACAATACAGCCAAAGGTTCCTAATAATGAAAAGAGCCAGTGGACTTTAAAAGCCGGTCTGAAGGAAGGACTGTCCAACAAGCCTTCAATTCCCGCGGCGGCGTTCAGCACTCCATAGGTGGTGAGGAAAAACATGGTGAGAACAGGTGCAATAATATTCAAATTTCCGAGATATACTGCGACAAGGGCAATTCCCATGGTGAAGAGTGTGCCGTAACGGGGAGAATCATCTTCGGCAGAACCTATTCCCAACCAGCTTAGCCATCGGGGCAAGACCCGGTCCCTTGCCAGAGCCTGTAATACCCTTGGCGCTCCCAATACACTTCCTACAGCACTTGAAAGAGTTGCGCCCCATACACCTATAAGAATCGCATCTCCCCAATAAGCCATTTTACGCATAATAAGCGGATCGGCGATTAAGCTAAGAGCATCTGCGCGGTTTGCCAGTATTATGGGTAGAACCATATAAATAAGATAACCTACCCCAATGGCTGCAAAAGTTCCTCGGGGTATGGATTTTGAAGGATTTTTAAGGTCTCCAGACATATTCACTCCGGCCATGATCCCGGTAACAGCCGGAAAAAATACAGCAAATACCACCCAGAATCCTTCAGAATGGCGGTCTACTGCGCCCCACATTTCGATTTTAGTTTCTTCTATCGGGCTACCCAGGAAAAGCGAAATCAGAGAAAGAGCAATTCCAAACATGATAAAATACTGAGCTTTAATGGCAACTTTTGCTGAAATCATGGCAAGTAAAGAAACACCTATGGTAGTAACCAGTCCGGTAATTTTATAATCCAGAATAGGGAATACACTCACCAGACTTTCTGCAAATCCAACGGTATATAGCGCGACTGATAATGCCAGCGCTATATAAAGAGGAATCCCAATAGCGCCACCCGCTTCGATCCCCAGTGACCTGCTAATCATATAATATGCTCCACCGGCACGCACTTCCTGATCTGTTGCAATAGCTGCTATCGAAAGGGCTGTAAGAAAAGTGATAGAGACTGATAGTGTTACGATGATAAGAGTCCCAATAAGACCTACATTACCAACTACCCAGCCAAACCGCAGATACATAATAACTCCCAGGATGGTAAGAATAGAGGGAGTGAAGACCCCGCCAAATGTTCCGAGACCCGTCTTTACGGAAGGAATTACCTGTCCGCTATCACGATTTTTGTTGCTAAATAAGTTCTTCATAGGCTACAATGAGCTCACGTAATACCTGTTAACGGGCTTAAAAGGAAGCCGCTATTATTAGAAATTCTTCAAGAAAGATAGCTTTTAGCTCCTAATTTTTTTAAAAATATAGTAATTATTTCTTTAGACCACGGAGGTTGGGAGGATGTGGGTGTATGTTCGTTCAGTATGATATAAGCCAATGCTTGATCAGATTTTAAAAGCAAACCCCTCCGCTTTTTTTCGTTTGTACTTAGGCTCATCGAACATATGCAAATAAGAACCTTTTCTTGAAGAGCCCATTTCTGGAAGTAGCGCTCCTTTAAAAAGCCTTGTTAGTTTTTAAAAGGCTAAATTAGCACTCAACTATACTAAAACGGTAGAATTCATGCAGGAACAGAACCATTAGAGGTTGTTCAGGCTGATATTTCTTTAAAGTTATTAAAAAGGATCTATAAATACTTATATTTAAGTGTGTTTTTTACATTTAAAAAAATAATTCTTAGATTACATAAATTTTATAATTCAAGTCGAATGAGAAGAACAGTTTTTTCAAATTTACGATTACTAGGGGTTTTAACTTGCCTTACAGTACTATTTTCCTGCTCTGAAAGTAAGCCTACAAATGAATATTCCAATTACTTGTTCGCGTACTTTACAGGCAATGGAGAAGGGGAGGAAGCTGTTCATTACGCTATAAGTTCTGATGGTTATAATTATTATGCTCTTAATAATGACAAGCCTATCATTGAAACTAGCAAAATTAGTAAAGCAGGAGGAGTGCGTGATCCTCATATATTGCGAGGAGAAGATGGTACTTTTTACATGGTGCTAACCGATCTTAAATCTGCTGAAGGCTGGACCAATACAGCAATGTTACTGCTGAAGTCAGATGATCTTGTAAATTGGGAATCTTCCTTGATCGATATTCCTGAAATTTTTCCAGATCAATTCTCGGATGTGAATAGAGTATGGGCTCCTCAAACTATTTTTGATAAAGCAAAGGGGAAATATATGGTTTATTTTTCCATGCTGCAGCCGGGCAGTTATGATAAAATCTATTACGCTTATGCGAATGAAGATTTTACAGGTTTAGAGAAGGCACCTGAACAATTATTTTATAGTCCAAATAAGAAAGCAAATATAGATGGTGATATCATTGTAAAGGATGATAAATTTCATCTGTTTTACAAAACAGAAGGGGATAGCGATAAAGGAATTAAAGTAGCGATATCTGATAGTTTAACTGGGGGATACGAACCGGTAACGGGAAATGTAGATCAAACAGATGACTGGGTTGAAGGTTCTGGAGTTTTCAAACTGATAGATTCTGATAAATATATACTCATGTATGATGTTTATACCGTAGGGAAATATCAATTTGCTGAAAGTACAGATCTTAAGAATTTCAAAGTGGTGGATGAACAAATTTCAATGAACTTCCATCCAAGACACGGAACAGTTATTCCCATTACGAAGGAAGAATCTGATAGATTACTAAAAGCATTTCCTTCAAAAAATCTTCCGGGGATTTCAACGGTAAAGGGTGACAATGTAAAAACGAATAATGTTGTCGTTGACGAAGAAAATGGAGCTATTTTTATTCCGGTAAAACAGGGAACAGATTTATCCAGTTTTGAGCCCGAGTTTCAAATGATACAATCTTTATCGATAGAGCCTTCGGGACCGCAAAATTTTACGACTGGTACTGTAAAATACACGCTTCATTCGGGAATTAAAAATAAAACTTACGAGGTAGCTGCTTCGGTTAATAATAATCCTATAGTGGAAGGATATTATGCCGATCCGGAAATTTTATATTCTAATAAAACTAAAAAATACTATTTGTATCCAACCAGTGACGGATTTACTGGTTGGTCTGGAACTTATTTCAGAACATTTTCTTCGGAAGATCTTATAAACTGGAAAAAGGAAGATACGATACTGGATTTGAAGAAAGACGTTTCCTGGGCAGATCGTAACGCGTGGGCGCCAACTATTGCTGAAAAGGCAATCGATGGGAACTATAAATATTTCTACTATTTTACCGCGGCTCAAAAGATTGGCGTTGCAGTATCAGATAATCCAACCGGTCCATTTGAGGATAGTGGAAAGCCACTTATCGATTTTAGACCCAAAGGCATTGAAGGAGGTCAGGAAATAGATCCCGATGTATTTATCGACCCGAAAAGTGGCAAAGGTTACCTATACTGGGGGAATGGCTATCTTGCTGTTGCCGAATTGAATGTGGATATGACGAGTATAAAGCGGGAAACTATCAAAGTGATAACTCCAGATAGCACATTTCGAGAAGGAGCAGAAATTTTCTATCGAAATGGTAAATATTACTTCCTCTGGTCTGAAGATGATACTCGAAGCCCGAATTATCGCGTTAGATATGCCACATCAGATTCCCCTTTAGGACCTCTAAATATTCCTGAAGAAAATATGGTCATCAAAAGAAATGACAATGAAGAAATTTATGGGACAGGTCATAATTCGGTTATAAATAAACCTGGAAGCGATGACTGGTATATAGTATATCATAGATTTACTAGGCCCAAGGGTATAGAAATGGGAGATGCTGCGGGGTTTCATCGCGAGGTAGCGATAGATAGAATGAAATTCAGTAATGATGGTAATATCGTTGAGGTAGTTCCAACTCTCGAAGGCATCTCTGAATAATTAATCAGACAAGTTCAAAAAGAGATTAACAAAAATTGGAAGATACTTCTGCTACTTATTGGTAAATCTGTACATCTCAGAGGCTGCTAATAAGAAAGCGCCAACACCAAAGTCTGCCGTTGAATCTTTATTTACGATTTGTCCGGGAATAGCCTTTTCTCCAATAGGTTGCACATATCCTACATCACCATTTTTCTGGAGAGCAATATTTGTTAAATAACTCCAGGATTTTTCTACCACAGGAAGATATTTATCCCTGTCCAAAATCCCATGATTTATACCCCAAAGAAAACCATAAGTAAAAAAGGCAGTGCCACTGGTTTCCGGTCCTGGAGCATGTTCCGGATCCAGAATACTTCTGGTCCAGTAACCTTCTTTTTGCTGGGCTTCAGCCAGAGATTTGGCCATAGCTTTAAAGCGATCTATATATTTATTTTTGTTATCAGTATTCTCGGGTAGATCCTGGATTACCTTGGCTAATCCGGCAAATACCCAACCATCTCCACGGGCCCAGAAGTCCTTCTTTCCGTTCAGTGATTTATGTTTTGGATAAACGTATTTGGCATCGCGATAGTAGAGATGGGCATCCTTGTCGTATATAATACTGTTAGAATAGGTTAAGTATTCGTCCAGTTTTTCGAGATATTTCTCATTGCCGGTGACTTTATACAATTTTGTCATTACAGGCATCACCATGTACAGACCATCTGCCCACCACCAGTAATCGCTATTCGGAGTATTCATTTGATATTCCATAACCTCTTTTGCCCTGGCAATTTTGGAAGAATCCTCCTGGCCTTCGATCATATAGATATCAATATAGGTTTGGAAAGCGATTTGCCAGTCACCGAAAAGGACATGATCGTCTGTTTCCCCATAGCCATATTTCCATTCTGATTGGTTATCAGATTTTGCCCCTTTCCAACGGTTTTTCTCTGCCCAGTCTTTGGAATATTTTAGGAAATCTTTGTTTTCTGTAACTTTATATGCTTCCATATTTCCGGTATGGTACGCGGCATGGTGCCAGAAAGCATCTCCATGTTCGGGATGGTTTTCCTGCCATTGATGGTTCACCTTATTGATAATGGCCAGAACACTATCCGGTTTCATTTGAAGACTGTTTTGGATTACTTCAGAAGATTGTTCATCGCTATTTTTTTTAGATCCAAAATTGCATGAACATAGGGTGAAAACGACTAAGATTATCGGGATGATTTGTTTCATTGAATTGATC
>JAGXII010000004.1 GCA_024635735.1 Christiangramia sp.
AAAGCAATATTTTAGGATAAAAAAAAGGGAAAAATACCTTTTCATAGAAGCCTATTAAAGGTTAAATTTAGATCATTATCAATCAAAAAACTGACCAAATGAAAAAGACTAGCTTAATTTTAATCCTGACACTTTTCCTGTTTGGATGCGAATCAGATGATGAATCCCTTTATACAGCTGAAAATTATCTAAATGCCAACTTGCAGGGAGTGTTGTTTACTGCGAAAAATGATTTGGTATCCACTAATTTTAAACGAACCACAACCAGCTGGGGCAGTTTAAATCTCCTACTTCGCGGGGAGGATGCCAATGGAGATAGACTGGAGATCTATATCGAAAATTACGAGGGACCGGGAAAATATCTTATAGGTAGTGATATGGTGGCAAATCACTGGATTGGTTACAGTCAAATTGGAGGACAGGGAACCTGGAAGCTTACAAAAGGAATGGGAATAGATCTGAATACCAATTATGTTGAAATAATTTCTTTGACAGATGAATCTCTGGAAGGCAGATTCTCATGTAGCCGAATTTTTAATGTACAAACCAATAGGGCCTCATCATTTGAAGGCAACTTTAAGGTTTTTCAATATTTGCCATAAAACCTTTGTGATTATCTTTTTGATAATCAGAGCGTTTATCGGAATATAACTAGACAAGAAGGAGCTTCTTTAAAAAATTAAGAATTATTTATGAGAAGCGCCAAAGAGTTCATATCTTTGAACCGATTCAGAAATACTTGTAAGTTATGATGTTCGATTTCGATCAGTACCTTGGTTTTTTAGCATTTTTAATCATATTAACAATGGGATTCTGGTTAATGATCTTTTTAATAGGATTCGTAGTACCCTACTGGATAGGTGGATCTATTGGAGAGATGATCAAAGAAAAACGTGAGGCCAGAAAAAAAGCCAAACAAGAAAAAGTATAAAAAAAAGGGACTTGAAAAAGTCCCTTTTTTTATTCAACTAATCAACTACTATTTCTGGAATTCTCCTTCATCAAAGTCGTTGGAACCATCATTTCTTCTTTCCTGACGTTTCTTTTGCTGGTTAAATCTATACATGAATGAAACATTAATTTGTCTCTGTCTCCACTGGAATTCACTATCCTGAGTATAGAAATCGGTGGTGATAGACTGACTCCTTTTTCTGGAATTAAGTAAATCTCTTGCATTAACCGAGATTGTTGCGTGATCATTAAAGATATCTTTACTCAGCGCTACATCAAGTGATAAAATTCCGTCTTGTGTTCCCTGGATTTCCTGTGAGGCTCCTCTGTAAAAAGCGTTAGTTTGCCAGTCAATTTTTCCAGGCAGCGTAACTTTGGAACTAAATCTTCCAAACCAGCTGTTATTTTTCTGGCTGTAATCAACTCCATTAAAATCACCATTCAGTTTAAATTGGAAAAAGTTCACACTACCATTCAAACGCAACCATTTTGTTGGATTATAAAGAACGCCAACTTCGGCACCGGAACGGTCATTGGTAGCAAGGTTAAAAGGAATACTTCTTATTACCTCAATATCTTCACCTGCAGGACCAGTAATTAAAACCTGCTCCTGTACTCGTTGGAAGGCATCTGTCTCTCTCTGATAATACACCGAAGAGGTAAGAGTTAATTTTTCCCATCTCTTAAGATAACCCAAATCAAATGCATTGGAATAGGCGGGTTGTAAATTTGGATTTCCCTGGAAAATATTATTCCTACTACTTCTGGAAGGGAATGGATTGATATACCATCCACGTGGTCTATTAATTCTTCGGTTATACCCTAGGGTAATATTTTCCTTTTCCCCTAATTCATAAATAAGGTTTACAGTAGGAAATAGTCCCAAATAATTATTATCAAAATCAGTATCTATAGCGAATGAAAATTCTTCCTGTAATTCTGCTTCCGTAAGTTCAGAAGAAATTTTCCCTTTTAAATTAGTATTCTCAAGCCTTAGACCGAGAAGGAAACTAAAGTCCCCGAATTTGCTGCCATATTGAGTATATAGAGCCTGAACGTTTTCGGTATAATCGAAAATATTCGTCTGATTTTCATTTATAACCAGATTGCCATTATTATCCTCCTGAAATAATACATAATCTGTAACAGAATTTTCAAACTCCCCACGATAACCGGCTTCGAATTGTGATTCTTCGCCTATAGGACGCACATAATCTGCCTGAATCAGGTATTCTTTCTGATCTTCAGATGTTGTGGTTTGCTCTCTTGGGATATTAATATCAGTAACTTCTGAATTATTATAAATAACGGGTTCTCTAATAAATGAAGCCTGATCTTCTATGTCACTTTCATATTGAAAATCTGCAGTTAATTCATGACCTTTATTGTCAAATTTCTTGATGTAGTTTAAAGAAATCTGGTAACTATCCTCATCCTCAGTTTCTGTTTCAATTCTCTCTGTTCCTAAAATAGAATCACCATTAAGATAATAATCGTTGGCGTTGGTGGTTATATCCCTGTCGGCTCCGGTTCTGTAGAAAAGCGCTCCGGTGATGGAAGACATATCGGTAATATAGTATTCCATTCCAAGGTTTGTATTAAATCCCCGATTCAATCGATCATATTCACGATCTTCCACATTTCGGTCATATGCAAGATCCCCTAAGAAGGCATCATTTCTAACATCAAAATAGCGAGTATCAAAATATCCATTTCCGGGAGATTCAGAATATCTGTAACCTGTTGTAGTAAAGAGATTATATTTGTCTGTACGATAATTCAGGTTTGCTGAAATTCCACCATTAGTAGGATGTCCCGCATTAAGGGTTAGTGAACCATTGAATCCAAGGGTTTCTTTTTTACGTAGAATAATATTGATAATTCCCGCAGTTCCTTCAGCATTATACCTGGCGGAAGGGGAGGTGATTACTTCTACCCGTTCAATTGCTTCAGCAGGAAGCTGACTCAAAACATCGGTGCTACCAAAACCTGCCATCGCCGATGGTTTACCGTTTATAAGGATTCTTACATTACTATTTCCTCTAAGGCTAATACCACCTTCAATATCCACAGAGACAGAAGGAACATTGTTCAGTGCGTCACTAACAGTACCGCCAGAAGTAGTTAAGTCCTTTCCTATATTATAAATCTTTTTGTCAAGACGAACATCCACCTGAGTGGTTTCAGCACGAACAACTACTTCATCAAGATTTTCTGAACCGAGCCCTAATTTAATCGTACCAAGATCCACATCACTGTTTATAGTACGATTATTAAAAGTTTTGGCTTCGTAGGAAATAAATTCTACAATAATATTATATGTGCCTTTTGCCACTTCTATTGAAAATTCTCCCTTTGCATTTGTGACTCCTCCTGTAAGGTCTTTTGGATCATTCACGTTTACAATAGAAATTGTAGCATATTCCAAAGGCACATCAAGCTGGTCGTCCAAGACCACACCAGTAATGGTAAAGTCTTTTACAGGTACCGGTGCCTGTGAATAGGCATTAAAATTAAGTAAGGCAAAAAAGCCAAGTATCAGGCTCAGGGAATAGATTTTCAAGTTGGTCATTGTCAATTTTTGTACTATGACCAAATAAAGTCTCTAAGGTTTAATGAGTATCGGTTAAATTTTTGTTAAATGAAAAATTAAAAACATTAAACAAAAAAGATAGCGATCAGGATTTTCGGGTAAGTTGCTTATTCAGAAGGATATAATTTTCAAACTGTTCTTCATTCATGAACTTTTGAAGAGTTTTATATTCATTCTTCTGAATGGATTTTAGCTTGTCAATTTGATGATTCGTGCTCAGGCTTGAATTAATAATTTCATTCTTTTTGATAGTATATTCAATGATCGAGTCTTCAAGTTGAAGTGTTTGTTCCTCGCTAAGACCCAGCTGTTCTTTCCAGGTAAGTGCAAGTTCGGCCGCCACATCTTTTATCTCCTGACGGTTTTTTTCGTGAATATATATTTGTGAATAAACGAAACCTGCCACAGCTGCGGCTGCCACACTTATCAAAGCTATTCTGTGTTGTAGTTTCATTTTAATATTTTTAGTGTTTATAAAAGCTTTTCAATTTCAGAAGAAGGTCTTCCTATTACTGCATGTTTTTCATCTTCTACGATAGGTCGCTCTATTAATTTGGGATTTTTGACCATTACCGTAATTAATTCTGAATCGCTTAAATCTTTATTTTTATAATTTTCTTTCCAGATCTTTTCATTCTTTCTAACCAGTTGAATGGGAGTGATCTCAAGCTTCTCAATGAGATCCTTCAATTCTTTTTCATCCAATGGCTCCTTCAAATATTCTCTAACCTCAAATTTTTTCCCTGAATTTTCAAGGATTTCAAGACCTTCTCTTGATTTTCTGCATCTGGCGTTATGATAGATTTTTAGCATTCCTTATTATTTTTTCCTTTTTAAAATAATCAAATAATTCAAATTTTAAAAGTCAAAGACTGAAGTTCTTCAATCTTCATTCCGTTGTCCCATCATCATTAGAAAAGATTTCAGAAATGAATCAATTTCTCCATCCATCACATCATCCACATTTCCTGTTTCTTCTCCTGTTCTAACGTCTTTCACCAATTTATAAGGGTGCATCACATAATTTCTTATCTGTGAACCCCATTCTATCTTCATTTTAGAATCTTCTATTTCCCGCCGCTGTTCCTGTCTCTTCTGAAGCTCGGTCTCAAAAAGCTGACTTTTTAATAGCTGCATTGCCTTATTTTTGTTTTCAAGCTGAGAACGGGTTTCAGAATTCTCAATAACAATCCCTGTTGGTGCATGCCTTAACCGGACCGCCGTTTCTACCTTATTCACATTTTGTCCTCCCGCACCAGATGAACGCATGGTTTCCCAGCTAAGATCGGCAGGATTTATATCTATTTCAATACTTTCGTCTACCAGCGGATAAACATATACCGAAGCAAAAGACGTATGTCTCTTGGCGTTAGAATCAAATGGGGAAATTCTCACCAGTCTGTGAACCCCGTTTTCACCTTTTAACCATCCAAAAGCAAATTCTCCTTCTATTTCAAGAGTTACGGTTTTAATTCCCGCGACATCTCCGGCCTGATAATTTAACTCACGTATTTTATATTTCCGCTTTTCAGCCCACATAAGATACATTCGCATGAGCATTTCAGCCCAGTCACAACTTTCTGTACCACCAGCGCCGGCCGTAATTTGTAATACGGCGCTCATATTATCACCTTCTTCTGAAAGCATATTTTTGAACTCCAGGTCTTCAATAAGATCTACCGCCTTTTTATGTCTTTGCTCTACATCTTCAGCGGTGGCTTCATCTTCTTTATAGAACTCGTAGATGACCTCAAGGTCATCTACAAGAGTTTCAGATTTTTCATAATCTTCAACCCAGTGTTTTTCAGAATTAACCTCCCGCATGATCTGCTCCGCTTTTTTAGGATCGTCCCAGAAATCTGGCGCGAAGGTCTTTTCTTCCATATTTGTTATTTCGATTTTCTTGGCATCAATGTCAAAGATACCTCCTTAACGCAACCAGGCGCTCTTTGAGATCCTTTATATTCTCTGTAGTTATCATGTATTCGTCGTTTTCAGGTAAAAATAGAATTTAGTCGAGGTTCAGAAAAGTATTTAACGATTATTTTATAGTTTTAGGCAGCTCAAAAATTCAGCTTATGCGTAAGATTACTTTTATTGTTCTGGCTTTCAGTATTTCATTTGCTTCGAAGGCACAATTCCTAGAAAAAAAAGAAAATTTAAAAGATTATAAAGGATACTTCAATTTTCATTATAACGAGAAAGAAGATGAAATTTATCTTGAAGTGGATAGCCTGAATAACGAATTTCTTTACAGTCATTTTTTAACTACTGGTGTAGGTTCCAATGATATCGGGCTCGATCGTGGCCAGTCAGGGGGAGAAGCGGTAGTGAAATTTGTAAAGGCCGGAAATAAATTATTAATGGTTCAGCCTAACCAGAACTACCGGGCCATTACCGATAATAAGGCTGAAAAAGAAAGCGTGGCTGAAGCTTTTGCCAAATCTGTTCTTTTTGGGTTCGAGATAAAAGAGGAAAAGGATGGTAAATATATTATTGATCTCACGCCTTTTCTTATGCAGGATGTACATGGTGTTGCAGAAAAGCTGAAAAGTGGTAATTACGGAAGCTATAAGATTGATAAATCGAAAAGTGCCCTGGCTCTTGAACGAACAAAAGCTTTTCCAGAAAATGTTGAGTTCGAAGCTCTGTTAACCTTTGAAGGGGAACCTAAAGGCAGAACTATACGATCTGTAGTTCCTGATCCAAAAAATATTACCGTGACTGAGCATCATTCTTTTGTGAAGTTACCTGATGATAATTATGAAAAGCGCCTTTTCGATCCCAGAAGTGGCTCCATCTATATTTCGTACTACGATTATGCCTCACCTGTTTACGAACCTATTGAAAAGCGATATTCTATAAGACATCGATTAAAGAAGAAAAATCCGGAGGCAGAGGTTAGTGAAGCTCAGGAACCTATTATTTATTATCTCGATCCCGGGACGCCGGAACCGGTACGCTCAGCATTACTCGAGGGTGCCAGCTGGTGGAATCAGGCCTTTGAAAATATTGGATACAAAAATGCTTTCCAGGTAAAGATGTTACCTGAGGGAGCAGATCCTTTAGATGTCAGGTACAACGTAATTCAATGGGTACATCGTTCTACCAGAGGCTGGAGTTATGGAGCCAGCGTCGTTGATCCCAGGACAGGAGAAATCATAAAGGGACATGTGAGTCTTGGAAGCTTAAGGATACGCCAGGATTTTTTAATTGCCCAGGCGATGATGGACCACCCTTTTAAAAATAGTGATGACAACCATGATCCTATGATGGAACTGGCGCTTGCAAGGATAAGGCAGCTCGCGGCCCATGAAGTTGGTCATACAATTGGATTTACTCATAATTTCGCCGCAAGCGCTTCAAACCGTGCTTCGGTGATGGATTATCCACACCCTCAGTTTGAAATGAAGGATGGACAAATAACATTTGCCAATGCTTATGATACTGGAATAGGTGAATGGGACAAGGTAACCGTGAAATATAGTTATAGTGATGTTCCCGCAGATATGAAGGAACGTGAATATCTCAATAAAATACTGGAGACAGCACGTCTTGAAGGACTTACTTTTATAACCGACTCTGATGCCCGAGCCGCGGGAGGAGCCCACGCGTTTGCCCATTTATGGGATAATGGGTCCAATGCGGCAAAAGAACTTGAGCGAGTATTAGATATTAGAAAAAAAGCAATCAGCAATTTTTCAAAGGATAATATTCGCGAAAATGAGCCTTATTCTGTTCTGGAAGATGTTTTTGTTCCTCTTTATTTCTTCCATAGGTATCAAACGGAAGCCACCTCAAAAATGATTGGAGGTTTAAAATATACCTATGCGGTCAAAGGCGACGGTAATGATATTGTAGAACATTTAGATGGAAAACTTCAGAAACAGGCCTTAGAAAGTATTTTAAAAACACTTTCTGCTGAAGAATTGGTGATTCCGGAAGATAAACTCAAACTGTTTCCCCCAAGGGCTTTTGGCTATTCGAGAGACAGAGAATCGTTTAAAAGCAATACAGATGTAGCTTTCGATGCACTTGGAGCTCCGGCCACCGCAAGTGAAATGACATTAGCATTCCTTTTTCATCCTGCACGTGCAGAAAGACTAATGCAGCAACATGCGCTGGCTAAAAGTATGCCGGGTCTTGATTTTGTGCTAAATGAGACTATTGCTGAAACGATTAAAAACGAGCAAAAGGATGAATATCTTAAAAGCGTTCAGAATACAATTAACTATGTGGTTTTTCAACATTTGCTGAATCTAGCGGTAAATGATGATTCCACTCCGCTGGTTCGTTCTATTGCCAACGCACAAATTGATGACCTTGCCAACTGGTTACGAAGCCGGAATGATGCCCTATCAAAGGAAATGTACAGGAATATAAAAAGGTTTAGAGAAGAGCCTGAAGATTTTAAATTAAAAATAAATATCCCGAAGATTCCGGATGGTTCACCAATTGGAGATTAATTTATTGTTGTTGCTGTGCCGAAACCTGAACGGTATATTCAGTTTCA
>JAGXII010000123.1 GCA_024635735.1 Christiangramia sp.
GAAATGACGGCGGAATTAATATTTCTTATGACGACGGGGAAACCTGGATAAAAAATAATACACCTTCCGTTGGCCAGTTCTACGCGGTGAATATAGATAACCAAAAACCTTATCACGTCTATGGAGGTTTACAGGATAACGGCGTGTGGGTAGGACCGCATAATAATGAAGAAAGCCCACGCTGGACTGCTTCCGGAGATTATAACTTCGAATCCATTATGGGTGGTGACGGCATGCAGGTAGAAATTGACAGTCGAAATCCGGATGTTGTTTATACCGGCTTCCAGTTTGGAAGTTATTTCAGAATAAATCGTGATTCAGGAGAACGTGAATATATTCAGCCTAAACATGAGCTTGGTGAGCGTCCTTACAGGTTCAACTGGCAAACACCTATTCTGCTTTCTCCGCATAATCAGGATATACTTTATTTTGGCGCCAATAAATTATTACGCAGCATGGATCAGGGAAAAACCTGGTCTGCAATTTCTGAAGATCTTACCAAAGGAGGTAAAGAAGGTGATATTCCCTACGGAACACTGGCGACCATCAGTGAATCTCCATTCCAGTTCGGACTCATCTATACCGGAAGTGATGACGGATTGATCTATGTTACCAAAGATGGAGGAGGAAACTGGACCAATATTACTAATGATTTGCCAAAAGATCGATGGGTTTCGCGGGTAATCGCATCAGAATTTAAAAAAGGAAGGGTGTATGTAACGCTTAATGGCTATCGAAATGATGACTTTAAACCTTATGTATATGTATCTGAAAACTATGGCCAGAGCTGGAAAGACATAAGTTCAAATTTGCCATTATCCCCTGTAAATGTTATTCGGGAAGATCCTAATAATGAGAATGTATTATACCTGGGAACCGATAATGGTCTTTATGTTTCCCTGGATAGCGGTTCGAACTGGCAGGCATTCAACGCAGGATTTCCAAATGTTCCGGTTCATGACCTTCGCGTTCAGAAAAGAGAAAAAGACCTGATCGTTGGTACGCATGGCCGCTCCATTTATGTTGCCGACATCGCTCCTGTTTCCAACATGAATAAGGACGAAATGGATACTGCATTAACCATTTCTTCAAATGAAGAAATACGGTTTTCTTCAAGGTGGGGGAACTCCTATAATAAATGGATGGATCCCTTTGTACCTGAATTGCCTATTACTTTTTATTCGGCTAAAGCAGGAAAAGCGACCATTACGATAAAATCTGAATCTGGTGTGCAGGTGCAACAATTCCAGGTAGATGCTGATAAAGGCTTTAATTCTACCAATTATGACCTCACAATTACAGAAGATGCTTCAAAAAAACTTCAGAAAGAGGATAATAAATTAGATCTGAAAAAAGCGGCTAACGAAAAGTATTATATTCCAAAAGGAAAATACACAATTAACCTTGAACTCAATGGCAAAAAAGCTGAGACTAAATTTGAAGTAACCGGAAATCAAGACAGGGAGAATCCGGCTCCTGAAGCTCGTAGCGAGCCTGACATGGAATTTGATTAATAAAAAGGTTTTTATAAAGCCGTTAAAATATTGAAAATTAGATCATTTTGAATATCCTTATCGTTCCCGATTCTTTCAAAGAAAGCCTGTCTGCAAAAAAAGTAGCGGAAGCGATTGCTGCAGGCCTTCTTTCGGATCGGGATGATTTGGAGATAGAGCAACTTCCATTTTCAGATGGTGGCGAAGGAGCTTTTGATCTGTTAGAGTCCCTTAATCTGGGCAAAACTATAAATGTCGATTGCCAGGATCCTTTGGGCAGAAAACTGAAAGCTCCGTATTTTTTATTTGAAGATGGTAATAAAGCCTGGATAGAACTTTCGCAAGCTTCGGGACTGATGCTTCTGAAGGAAGAGGAACAAAATCCTTTAAAAACTTCCACTTACGGTACCGGACTTCAACTGAAACATGCATTAAATAATGGTGTCCGGGAAATCTTTCTCGGCATTGGCGGAAGCGCGACACACGATGTGGCATCAGGCATATTTTCAGCTTTGGGAGGCAAATTGTTTGATAAAAACGGGAAAAAACTATCAGCTTCAGGAAATGCCCTTATCAAATGTGCTTCAATTGAAACAGATAAGCTGGATCCGGCTTTAAAAAACTGCAAAATAACCGTCGCCTGCGATGTGACTAATCCGCTACTCGGGGAAAATGGGGCAGCGAGAACCTACGCTGCTCAGAAAGGAGCCAATTTAGAAACCATAGAAAAACTTGAAATAGCCACTGAAAGATTTGCCGGATTACTGGAGCAGGAATTTAACAGAAATATCAGGGAGATTCCCGGTGGAGGCGCCGCAGGAGGAGTTTCGGCAGGAATGAGGGCCATTGCCGGCACAGATCTTAAACCGGGCTTTGAAATTTTAAGTGAACTGGCAGGGCTGGAAGAAAAAATCAAAAAAGCAGATTTGATCATTACCGGAGAAGGAAAAACCGATTCGCAAAGCAAACATGGGAAACTTCCTTTTAAGATTGCCGGACTGGCAAAAAAGTACAACAAGCCTGTATGGCTTTTTGCGGGGAGCATTACTGAAGAACAAGAAGAACTTCACAAGATTGGCTTTACTAAAATGGCCGCTATAAAACCTGCAAGTATGCCTCTGGAAGAAGCCAAAGCCAGAGCTTTTGAACTCCTCAAAGAAAAAACTACCGCGCTTTTCAAACAAAATCAAATTTAAATGGGCCCAGAACTTATATCTATAGCTGGTATCATTATCTGGATCATAATAGGGACCAGCTATCTTAAGTGGCACCCGTTTATCGTATTACTTCTCGCGGCCTTAGGACTGGCCTTTTTACTGGGAATTCCCGCGACTGAAGTCCCCGGGGTCATCAGCGAGGGATTTGGAAATATGTTCGCCGCTATTGGTTTACTTATTCTATTTGGCTCCTGGATTGGAGTATCCCTTGAAGCAACAAACGGTACTACTGCTATCGCAAGGGGAATTCTGAAAGGTTTATCACGTCTCCCGATGCAATATGTTTTAGGCTTTCTGGGATATCTGGTTTCCATCCCGGTTTTTTGTGATGCCGCATTTGTGATACTCGCTCCTATTGCCAAAAAGTTAAGTAGTGGAAACAAAAAATATAAAAACGCGCTCGTCGTAGCACTTTCCACAGGCCTGTTTTCATCTCACGTTTTGGTTCCCCCCACACCGGGGCCTCTTGCTGCAGCAGCCAATCTACAATTAGAAAATATTTCATTACTGTTGCTTTTTGGTGGTTTACTCGCTTTTCTGCTCATGTTAAGCGGAGCTACTTTCGCGTATTTTATGGCTGGTAAATCTGTAAATAATTTACCGGTAGACAATCCCGCTCCTGAACAGGAATATGATACAGAAAGATCTCTGCCATCCTTTAAAATTGCGATTTTACCCTTATTTCTTCCAATACTTTTAATGGCTCTGAAATCGGTTTACCCTTTATTAATGAGGGATAATAAAAATATCGCATCAGAGATCATCGATTTTCTGGGTTCTCCAACTATCGCATTATTACTGGGTGCAATAGCCGGATTCTGGATGTGTTATAAGCACAATATTAAGCTTAATAAGGTTATTGAAAAAGGGATTTCACAGGCAGCTCCTATTTTACTCATTACTGCCATGGGTGGCGCTCTGGGAAAAATTATAGGCTATGCATCCCTTACGGATAATCTTAGCCTGGATATGTTCCAGAACAGTTGGGGACTGGCATTACCCTTTCTGTTGTCGGCATTGTTAAAATCGGCTCAGGGATCTTCAACAGTAGCGATTATTACTGTTTCCTCACTCATGTATCCCCTGCTGGGAGTATTAGGCCTGGATAGTGAAATGGGAAAAGTATGGGTTATTCTTGCTGTGGGCGCCGGAGCTGTGACAGTCTCACATGCCAATGATTCTTATTTCTGGATAGTGAGTCAGATGGGAGACCTGCCTGTTAAGCAGGCTTACAAAACCCATACACTGGCAACCCTTGTTCAGGGAATTACGGGGCTGATAATTATCCTGGCTGGTCACTCCTTATGGAAGGTTTTTTACTCATAGAGACCAAGACGATTTCTTAGCCGCTGGTTGTCTTCACGCAATTTTTGAATGCGTTGCAAAAGATGATGGATAGCTTCGAGGCCTTCTATATTGATTTCAAGATCACGGGAAAGCCGGATCATTTTTTCAAATTCTCCCAGGTTTTCATTCGGAATATACTCAGTTTCTTCAATTCTCACGACCTCGATAATCCCGGATTCAAATAGAGAACTTACGAACTGTCGCTCCACCTTATAGCGGATACAAATTTCTTCGGCAGGTATTAAATCTTCTCTGTTCATCTCTTTTATTTTTTCAAGATCGGTGACTTTAAATCCCTGTTTTTTTGAGTTCCTCAAATAGCTCCTTTTGCTTTTCAGTTAAATGTTCCGGCACTTTTACAGAATAAGTGATATACAAATCCCCGAACTGATTTGGTTTTTTAAACTTCGGAAAACCTTTTCCTTTTAATTTCACTTTAGCCCCATTCTGGGTACCAGGCTTAACTTTCAGTTTCGCCTTTCCGTTAAAAGTATTTACATGAATCTCGCCACCAAGAGCTGCCGTACTAAGATCTATTTCTGTTGTAGCATACAAATTTTCTTTCTCTCTAAGGAAGTTAGTATTATTAAGGATCTTAAAAGTTAGATATAAATCGCCTTTAGGACCGCCCTTGACCCCGGGGCCTCCATGCCCTGTGATTTTTATCGTTTGCCCGTTCTCAACGCCTGCGGGAATTGTAAGCCTGATATTCTTAGCATTTACTGTAAGTGTATGCTTCTGGCTGGTATAAATATCACTCAAATTCAGCTGTAACTCTGCATTGTAATCCTGGCCCTTAAAATGGCCTCCACGATGTGAACTCCTTGCTCTGGCTCCTCCTCCAAACATTTGCTCAAAAAAATCTGAAATGTATCATCATCAAAACTTCCGGAATAAGACCGACCGCTACCGGAATAGCTTTCTCTATATCCTCCTCCAAATCCACCAGAAGAAGCCTTTTGTTGGCGGGCCTCTTCAAATTGATCTGCATGTTGCCAATCCTTACCGTACTGGTCGTATTTTTTTCTTTTTTCAGGATCGCTTAATACCTCATTCGCTTCATTGAGTTGCTGAAATCTCAGCTGGGCCTCCTTGTCGTTTGGATTAAGATCAGGGTGATATTTCCTTGCCAGTCGCCTGTAGGCTTTTTTGATATCTGCCTGGCTGGCAGATTTATCGAGTTCCAGTAATTTGTAATAATCTATAAATTCCATCAATACAAATTTTAAGCTTTAAAGATTCCTGAACTTTTTTCCTCATTTTTAAGATAAGTAGGGATAATTGAAATTACAAAATTTGAATTTTAAGGTTCGTTAAGCTTTTGCCAAATCACAGAATCCCTAATTTTAGAACCTGAGAATGAATATTTTGCAAGCCTTTTAAATTCTAAAATTGAACAAAATATAAAGTACTTTGAATTTGTTCTAAATAGAGGCTAAAAGAGAGGGTAAAGTTTGTAAGTAATTAATGCAAACAGTACTTTTGTTGTTAAATTTTCACAAAAATCTTCAAACCAATGGGTGGATTCCTTAAATCTTCAATAGCAAGAAAATTTGCTATGGCCTTATCGGAACTTTTTTTGGTCTTCTTTTTACTTCAACACTTTACTATAAATTTCACTTCCGTCTTTGGCCCGGGCTTATTTAATCAATGGTCCCACTTTATGGGAACCAACTTTTTCGTTCAGTTTTTGCTTCAGCCTGTTTTAATACTGGGCGTGGTATTCCATTTTATTATGGGATTTGTACTCGAATATAACAACCGCCAGGCAAGACCAGTGAAATACAAAAAATTTAATGGAAGCGCTAATACTACCTGGATGTCAAGAAATATGATCTGGACAGGACTTGTAGTACTGGCTTTTCTAGGGCTTCATTTTTATGACTTCTGGTTTCCAGAAATCGCCCATAAGTACATGGAAGTAAATCCGGATGATCCTTCAAGATATTATCCGGAACTGGTTGCGAAATTCCAGGATCCATGGAGGGTAATCCTTTATGTGATCTCTTTCGTATTCCTGAGCCTTCACCTGCTTCACGGATTTTCTTCCTCTTTCCAGTCGGTGGGATGGCATAGCAAAAACAAGGAAGGTATAAGAAAAAGCACTGTTGCCTTTTCTATCATCATCCCCCTTGGTTTTATTTTTATTGCCCTTTTTCATTACATTAATAACGTTTAATAGGAAAGATTTATGTCAGTTTTAGATTCAAAAATACCGGAAGGCCCTTTAGCCGAAAAGTGGACCAACCATAAGAATAACATTAACCTGGTTAACCCTGCGAATAAACGTAATATTGATATTATTGTAATTGGAACGGGACTTGCCGGAGGTAGCGCGGCAGCTACTCTTGCAGAACTGGGATATAACGTAAAAACATTCTGCTATCAGGATTCCCCCAGACGTGCGCACTCTATCGCGGCACAGGGAGGTATCAACGCATCAAAGAACTATCAGGGAGATGGTGATTCAGATTACCGTCTTTTTTATGACACCGTAAAAGGTGGAGATTATCGTTCACGTGAGGGCAACGTTTATCGCCTGGCTGAAGTTTCAGGAAATATTATCGACCAGTGCGTGGCACAGGGAGTACCTTTTGCTCGTGAATATGGTGGATATCTGGACAACCGTTCTTTTGGTGGAGTACTTGTTTCAAGGACTTTCTATGCTAAAGGACAAACCGGGCAACAGCTTCTTTTGGGAGCTTATGCTGCCATGAACCGCCAGATCAATCGTGGAAAGATCAAAGCTTACAACCGCCATGAAATGATGGATGTAGTATTGGTTGGCGGTAAAGCACGTGGAATTATTGCCAGAAATATGGTAACCGGAGAGATCGAAAGACATTCCGGCCATGCTGTTGTATTGGCATCAGGAGGTTACGGTAACGTATTTTACCTATCTACCAACGCAATGGGAAGTAACGTTATGGCTGCCTGGAGAGCGCACAGAAGAGGCGCTTATTTCGCAAACCCATGTTACACCCAAATTCACCCAACCTGTATTCCGGTTTCTGGAGACCATCAGTCTAAGCTAACTCTTATGTCTGAGTCTTTACGTAATGACGGAAGAATCTGGGTTCCGAAGAAAAAAGAAGATGCCGAAAAAATTAGTAAAGGTGAATTAAAACCTACTCAGTTAAAAGAAGAAGACAGAGATTATTACCTGGAGAGAAGGTATCCTGCATTTGGTAACCTTGTACCTCGTGACGTAGCTTCCAGAGCAGCAAAAGAACGTTGCGATGCCGGGTTTGGAGTTAACAAAACAGGACAGGCTGTTTTCCTTGATTTTGGAAGTGCTTTCGAAAGATATGGAAAAGAAAAAGCCTATACTTCCGGGCATAAAGATCCATCCAAAGAGGAGATCTTAAAACTTGGAAAAGAAGTGGTGGAAGCCAAATATGGTAACCTCTTCCAGATGTACGAAAAAATTACAGCTCAAAATCCATACGAAACCCCAATGATGATCTATCCTGCGGTTCACTATACCATGGGAGGGCTTTGGGTAGATTATAACCTTCAAACTACTATTCCAGGATGTTATTCTGCCGGTGAAGCTAATTTCTCTGATCACGGAGCAAACAGGCTTGGAGCCTCTGCCCTGATGCAGGGTCTTGCAGACGGTTATTTTGTATTGCCTTATACTATTGGAGACTATTTATCCAAGGATATTAGAACAGGAGCCATCCCGACAGATTCTCCTGAGTTTGATGCTGCCGAAAAAGATGTTACCGACAGAATTAATAAACTGATGAATGCCGGCGGAAATCACTCGGTAGATACTTATCACAAGAAACTAGGTAAGATCATGTGGGACAAATGTGGTATGTCCCGTAATGCTGAAGGTCTCAAAGAAGCTATAAAAGAAATCGCTGAGCTAAGAGAAGATTTCTGGAAAAACGTAAAAGTTCCCGGAACTGCCGACTCTAAGAATGCCGAGCTTGAAAAAGCAGGCCGTGTGGCTGATTTCCTTGAACTGGGAGAACTTTTCGCAAAAGACGCGCTTCACCGGGAAGAATCCTGTGGAGGTCACTTCCGCGAAGAGTATCAAACCGAAGAAGGTGAAGCTCTTAGAGATGATGAAAACTTTAAATATGTAGCTGCGTGGGAATTCGCTGGAAATCCTTCAGATGCTATCCTTCATAAAGAAGACCTTGTATTTAAGAATATTGAATTGAAAACTAGAAGTTATAAATAGAATATTAATTTGAGAATTCGGGAATGAATTAAGTTCTCAAGTTTTCAAATCTTCAAATAGACATTATGAAGCTTACATTAAAAATATGGCGTCAAAAAAATGCCGAAGCAAAAGGTAAATTTGTTGATTATCAGATTGACGGAGTCGACGGTGATATGTCTTTCCTGGAAATGCTGGATGTTCTTAACGAACAACTGGTAGCCAAAGGCGAAGATACCGTAGAATTTGATCATGACTGCCGTGAAGGTATTTGTGGTTCCTGTTCTCTTCAGATAAATGGAGAACCTCACGGGCCTGAGAAACTGGTAGCAACCTGCCAGCTTCATATGCGTTCTTTTAAAGACGGGGATACCATTGTAATTGAGCCATTCAGAGCTAAAGCTTTCCCGGTAATTAAAGACCTTGTGGTAGACAGAAGTTCTTTTGACCGTATTCAGCAATCATGGGGTTATATTTCGGTAAATACTTCCGGAAATACCATCGACGCGAATACAATTCCTGTTGAAAAGGAAAAAGCCGATGCTTCCTTTAATGCTGCGACTTGTATTGGTTGTGGAGCATGTGTGGCGGCATGTAAAAATGCAAGTGCCATGTTGTTCACCTCGGCAAAAGTATCCCAGTACGCGTTACTCCCTCAGGGCCGCGTGGAAGCTACTGAACGTGTAAAAGCGATGGTAAGACAGATGGATGAAGAAGGTTTTGGAAACTGTACCAATACCGGTGCATGCGAAATTGAATGTCCTAAAGGAATTTCTCTTGAAAATATCGCCCGTATGAACCGTGAATTCTTATCGGCGACTACAAAAAGCTAGATTGTTTTTCTTTTAAATATAATTCGATCCCAAATTCTTTCAGAGTTTGGGATTTTTTATGCATCTTAAGTAAAAAGAAGGCCATGATAGAACCTGCGACGATCTCATCAAAATTACCGGGTAGCAAACCCAGTATTTTTACCGTAATGAGTAAGATGGCTACAGATCATAATGCCATCAATCTCTCCCAGGGATTTCCGAATTTTGAAACGGACAGAAAGCTAAAAAAGCTCGTAACACGGGCCATGAAAAAAGGCTTTAATCAATATCCTCCGGCCAACGGCGTCAGTGAATTGCGAGAGGAAATAGCAGGAAAGATCAACAATCTATATGGCAGAAATTACGACTGGGAAACCGAGGTGACAGTTACTTCCGGTGCTACCGAAGCACTATACTGCGCGATTTCAGCATTCGTGAAAAAAGATGATGAAGTGATAGTCTTTAAACCTGCCTACGACACTTACGAACCCACAATTCAACTTAATGGTGGCAAACCGGTTCAAATACAGTTGAAGGGCCAGGAATACAAAATTGACTGGAACGAGGTAGAAAATGCTATTTCTTCCAAAACCAAAATGCTCATTATTAATACTCCGCATAATCCTACAGGAACCGTGCTGACCAGGGAGGATATGGAAAAGCTACAGATGCTTCTTAGCGATACGAATATTATCCTGCTGAGTGACGAGGTCTATGAACACCTTATATTTGATGGGATACCCCATGAAAGCGCTTGTAAATTTCCAGATCTTGCTGAAAGATCCATCGTTTGCTCTTCATTTGGCAAAACATTTCATAATACCGGCTGGAAAACAGGTTATTGCGTAGCCCCTCAGCATCTTATGAAGGAGGTCAGAAAAATTCATGAACTCACTACATTTTCAGTGAACCACCCCATGCAGAAGGCTTATGCTGAATATCTCAAAAAGCCAAAGCACTATCTCGAACTCTCATCTTTTTATCAGAATAAACGGGATCTTTTTCTTAACCTGATAAGGCCCTCCAGGTTTAGTTTCACCCCATCAAGTGGAACTTATTTTCAGCTTTTAAATTTTTCGGAAATTACAGATGAAAATGATGTGGAATTTGCTGAACGTCTGGTAAAGGAATATAATCTTGCTTCAATTCCGGTTTCGGTTTTTAATATCGACCAAAAGGATCATAAGCAACTTCGATTCTGTTTTGCGAAAACCGATGAGACCCTGGAACAAGCTGCAGAAATTTTATGTAAACTATAAAATGAACATAAACATTCAGGTTCGCAATACAGATTTCGTCTTACATCCTTCCGGGGCAACTTACTGGCCAGAACGGGAAATATTGCTCATCGCCGATGTTCATTTAGGTAAAGTATCACACTTTAGAAAACACGGAAGTGCCGTTCCAATAGAAGCCATCGACAATAATTTCAGAAAAATGGATCAGCTTTTGAAAGAATTTGATCCGGAACACATCGTTTTTTTAGGAGATCTCTTTCATAGTTCTCTGAATATTGAATGGGAACTTTTTGCCGACTGGAAGACGAATTTGGATCAACAGGTACATTTGGTTGCCGGTAATCATGATATTATCTCTCCGCTGAAATATCAAACCCTGGGAATATCCATATTTTCAGATTTGAAGATTGAGAATTTCCATTTGAGCCACCATCCTGAGGAAAAAGAAAATTTATTTAATATTTGTGGTCATATACATCCAGGGTTTAAAATGCGTGGCTCCGGAAAGCAAGTATTAAAACTTCGCTGTTTTTTTATGAAAAATAATCAAATGATCATGCCGGCATTTGGTGAATTTACCGGGAATTATTTCATGAAACCTGAGGAAGAAGATCTCATTTTTGCAATTACGGGAAAAGAAGTAATTTTAGTAAACTAATCTGCTATTACCATGATCAAACGTCTTGCGATATTCAATTTTTTATCGGTCATCCTTAATATTGTAATTAGCTATCTCTCACAAACCGGGATATTCAACGGGAATACTATGGGAAGTTTAAGCCATAAATATTCCAACCTCTTTACTCCTGCAGATTATGCTTTTTCAATTTGGGGCATTATTTATATTGGCCTGCTCGCGTTCTCAGGATTCATGCTTCATCAGGCCTTTACTAATGGTAAATACACCATTTTCATTCAGAAAACTTCCTACTGGTTTATATTGGCAAATATCGCCACCTGCCTTTGGGTATTCGCCTGGCTTTATGAATATACAGGCGTATCGGTAATACTCATGTTTTTAATACTCACCAAACTTTTAAAAATCATTATTAATAATGATATGGAACTCTGGGACGCTCCAATCCAGATCATTGCGTTTTACTGGTGGCCTATTTGCCTTTATTCAGGATGGATAAGCGTGGCCGTAATAGCAAATATGGCTTCATATCTAAATGTAATAGGTTGGGACGAGGCGGTATTCAGCGAAGTGGAATGGACCATAATCATGATCGCCGTGGCCGTGATTATTAATCTCTTAATGATTTATCTCAGAAATATGCGGGAATTTGCTGCTGTGGGAATATGGGCATTAGTCGCCATTTATATAAGACATGCAGATCAATATGATCAAATCGCCTGGACAGCACTGGCAGGAGCCGGCCTGCTTCTTTTGAACATTGCCTATCACGGTTTTATTAATCGAAAAACCAATCCTTTGTATAGACTGCTTAAAGACTGATTAAAGCATCGATTTAATATCACCAGCCCAGCTAGGATAGGAGAAGATCATCCCTTTAAGGGTTTCACAATCCAGTTCTCCGCACATAGCCATCACAAACATATTGATCATTTCACTGGCTTCTGAACTAACCAAATGTGCACCCAGAACCAGTCCGCTCTTTTTGTCTACAATGGTTTTGAAAGCATAATAACTATCATTGATCCTTTTTGAATTGAACCATTCCGGCACATTTTTCATGGAAACATGAAAATCGTATCCTTTTTCTTTTGCCTGTTTTTCATTTAATCCTACGGAAGCAAGATTAGGAATTGTAAATACTACCGAAGGCTGAGGAGGAAAATCAACAGTTTTAGCCCTGTCCTTTTTCAGAATATTAGCCGCGACAATTCGTGCTTCCTGGGAAGCCAAAGGAGTTAAAGGCAAACCTTCACTTGCGGCAACATCCCCGCAGGCGTACACATTCTTATTTGAAGGACTTTGCAGATGTTCATTCACCGTAATACCCTTTTTCGAAAATTCAACATTCCCTTTTTCAAGATCGAGTTCATCAATAGACGGGATACGACCGGCGGCATTTACTACCAGTTTAGCCTTAACAGTGATTTGTTTTCCATTTTGATCGGCTTTAACCCGATAATTTGTTTGAAGTTTCTCTATCTCCGTTGCCTGGGCATTAAAAATAAATTTGATTCCTATATCTTCTGAAGCCTGTTGAAGGTACCTCACCATATCTTCATCAAAATTATAAAGCGCTCTCGCTTCGGCATCCATTACCGTAACATTTACTCCGCAGCGTGCAGCGATATGAGCGAATTCCATCCCAATATACCCTGCTCCAATAAAGATCATGCTTTCGGGTAAATCCTCCAGTTCCAGAAAATCATCACTTATAATTGGAAGGTTTCTTCCCGGAATTGGCAATTCCAGAGGTTTATTTCCGGTAGCGATAACGATCTTCTTAGCTTTTACGGTTTTCCCCTCAACAGAAAGAGTATTTTCATCAAGGAATTTCGGGGATTGATGGTACATTTTGATTCCGCGAGATTCAAGATCTTTCTCTGTCACAGCAGGAACAGCACCGGTGAAGGTCTTCTTGAATTGCATGAGATCATTCCAACTGATTTCAGGCATTTTTGTGATGCCCTTCCCTTTCATTTTTTCAGCCCGATCTATAATTTCCGTAAGCCCAACCAAAACTTTTTTAGGATCACATCCTCTGTTCGGGCAGGTCCCGCCAAATTCCCGATTATCGGCAATTGCTACTTTTAATCCTTCTGCTACACATTCTTTCGCAACACTTTTACCCGCAGTACCGGTACCTATTACAAACACATCAAATTCCTCGAAGCTCATATTCTTATTGAATTTCAATGAAAATACCCATCTTACTGCGGAATATGCGTTATAAAAATGGTAAAAATGGGCAAATGCTATTTAATCGTTAAAAATCAATTAACTGGTTGTAAGGCAATTTAGAGGAAATTATCTTTGCAGCAATGAGTACAAGTCTTATCGCCCAAAATTTTGCACGGTCCCCGCAACAGCAGGAATTGAGCACTGCTATTGCCCCCTTCGACTCCGCTCAGGACGAAAAAATCAAACACATCCATTTAAAAGGCCTGGTAGGTTCAGCACTTTCTTTTGTTGTGGCCAATGCTTTTAAGGAATCTGACCATCCTTTTTTGATGATCTTCAATGACAAGGAGGAAGCCGCATACTATCTAAACGATTTGGAGCAGCTGGTGGGTGAAAAGAATGTACTTTTTTATCCGGGTAGTTATCGAAGGCCTTATCAAATTGAAGAGACAGACAATGCCAATGTGCTGTTAAGGGCTGAAGTTTTAAACCGGATTAATTCCAGAAAAAAACCTGCTTTAATTGTCACTTATCCGGACGCGCTTTTTGAAAAAGTGGTTACCCGCAAGGAACTTGACAAAAGCACGTTAAAGATCTCGGTAGGCGATGAATTATCTATCGACTTTATAAATGAGGTGTTATTCGAATACCAATTCAAAAGGGTTGATTTTGTCACTGAACCGGGAGAATTTTCTGTCCGCGGAGGTATCATCGATGTATTTTCATTTTCTCATGATGAACCCTATCGTATTGAATTTTTTGGCGATGAAGTGGACAGCATCAGAACTTTTGATGTAGAGACTCAGCTTTCTACAGATAAAAAGAAGAAGATCTCTGTAATGCCAAATGTCGAGAACAAGCATCTTGACGAGGTAAGAGAAAGTTTTTTGAAATACATTTCTGCTAAAACCGTAGTTTTCATAAAAAATCTCGACCTGCTTTCAGCACAAACAGATAAACTTTTCAAAAAAGCAGAGGAAGCTTTTAAGGAACTTTCAGAAGATGTAAATCACAGTGCACCAAAAGAACTTTTTTGTAACGGAGAACTTATCAAAAAACAGCTGCTGGACTATTCAACAATAGAATTGAGCAATCAGGCATTTTTGCAGGCAGAAACTCTAATTCAATTCAATACAAAGCCTCAGCCGTCTTTCAATAAACAATTTGAACTACTGATTGAAAACCTTATTGAAAATCAGGAAGCCGGGTATAGCAATTTCATCTGTTGCGTAAGCGAACAGCAGGCGAAACGATTTCATGATATTTTTGAGGATCAGGAAAAGCAGGTGAAATATCAAACGCCGATTTTTTCCATGTTTCAGGGATTTATAGATGAAGATTCTAAAACGGTTTGTTATACCGATCATCAGATCTTTGAACGTTACCATAAATTTCATCTGAAAAATGGTTATGCCAAGAAACAGGCGATCACTTTAAAGGAACTTACAAATCTGGAAATCGGTGATTATGTAACTCATATTGACCATGGAATTGGGAAGTTTGGAGGATTACAAAAAATTGATGTTGAAGGGAAAAAGCAAGAAGCGATAAAACTGATCTATGGCGAGCGAGATATTCTTTACCTGAGTATTCATTCACTTCATAAGATATCCAAATTCAACGGGAAAGACGGGAAACCACCTAAAATATACAAGCTAGGAAGCAATGCCTGGAAAAATCTTAAGAAAAAGACCAAAGCACGTGTTAAACATATTGCTTATGACCTAATCAAGTTATACGCAAAGCGAAGGCTTGAAAAAGGATTTAAATATGATCCCGATTCTTATTTACAGCATGAGCTGGAAGCTTCTTTCATGTATGAAGACACGCCAGACCAAAGTTCAGCAACCGCGGCGGTAAAAGCCGATATGGAAAATGAGCGCCCTATGGACAGGCTGGTATGCGGGGATGTAGGTTTTGGAAAGACTGAAGTCGCGATTCGTGCAGCATTCAAGGCTGTAGACAATAACAAACAGGTAGCAGTGCTGGTCCCTACCACCATCCTGGCATTTCAGCATCACCAGACCTTTACAGAACGTCTAAAAGATTTTCCTGTTAGGATAGATTATCTGAACCGTTTTAGAACCGCAAAAGAACGAAGAGAAACCCTTGCCGATCTTGAAAATGGAAAGGTCGATATTATCATTGGGACTCATCAACTGGTTAATAAAGCCGTGAAATTTAAAGATCTGGGACTCCTTGTAGTGGATGAAGAGCAGAAATTTGGAGTAGCTGTAAAAGATAAATTGAAAACTATCAGGGAAAATGTAGATACCTTAACCCTTACGGCGACTCCTATTCCCAGGACCTTACAGTTCAGTTTGATGGCGGCACGTGACCTTTCGACCATCACTACTCCTCCGCCCAACCGTTATCCTATTGAGACGAACGTGATACGATTTTCTGAAGA
Source organism: Christiangramia sp. (assembly GCA_024635735.1). Taxonomy (GTDB): domain Bacteria; phylum Bacteroidota; class Bacteroidia; order Flavobacteriales; family Flavobacteriaceae; genus Christiangramia. Next base: position 15,510 of record JAGXII010000123.1, read on the forward strand.
AACTATTCGTGATGCGATTTCGTATGAGATCCAGCGTGGAGGTCAGGTATTTTTCATTCACAACAGGGTTGAGAATATTAAAGAAGTAGCCGGCATGATCCAGAGATTGGTTCCCGATGCTAAGATTGGTGTAGGTCATGGACAAATGGAAGGTAAAAAGCTGGAAAAATTAATGCTTAGCTTTATAAATGGAGAATTCGACGTTTTGGTCTCAACAACTATTGTGGAAAGCGGACTTGATGTTTCAGAAGCGAACACTATTTTTATTAATAATGCCAACAATTTTGGACTTTCTGATCTTCACCAGATGCGGGGTCGTGTAGGCCGAAGCAATAAAAAGGCTTTTTGCTATTTTATCACGCCGCCTTATTCCGCGATGACCGAAGATGCACGGAAACGTATCACGGCTCTTGAGCAGTTCTCAGACCTTGGCAGCGGATTCAATATCGCGATGAAAGACCTTGAAATTCGTGGTGCTGGCGACCTGTTAGGCGGCGAGCAAAGCGGATTTATAAATGATATTGGTTTTGATACCTACCAGAAGATCCTGAACGAGGCAATCGAGGAATTAAAGGAAAATGAGTTCAGAGATCTGTATGCCCAAACTGAAGATCTGGAACATAAGGATTTTGTGAAGGACACTCAGATAGATACCGATTTTGAATTGCTGTTCCCTGATGATTATATCAATAATATTACCGAAAGGCTGAATCTTTATACCAAGCTGAATGAACTAAAGTCTGAGGAGGAACTTCAGAAATTTGAGGAAGAGCTGGTGGATAGATTTGGAGAGCTCCCCACACAGGCGGTAGACCTCCTTAATTCGGTTAGAATTAAATGGATCGCTTCTCATATTGGACTTGAAAGGGTGATTATGAAAAAGGGCAAATTCGTTGGTTATTTTATTTCTGATCAGAAATCTAGATTCTACCAGACAGGTAATTTCACTAAGATCCTTCAGTATGTTCAAACACACTCTCAAACCTGCAAGATGAAGGAAAAAGAAACCAGAAACGGCCTCCGTTTACTGCTGACTTTTGAAAAAATTACTTCTGTTGAAAAAGCACTTAAAGTTTTGCAGCCCCTGGATTTTAGAGAGAAGAAAGAAGAGGTTGTGGGCTGACACTTCCGGGGAAATATGAAGCTGACCCTTCCGTCACACCTTAGGCGCGACATCTTCCCAGAGGGAAGAAAAGGGAAGGTGCTTTTTGTAATAGAGTTTAGAATTTATTAAAATATAGTTTTTAGGCTCCACTCCAAAAAATTAGGAGGGGTGTCCGCCAGAGGTGGACGGGGATGTCAGATTATTTTCTAAAATTCTTCCTAATCTCTTCCAGAACCAAATTCAAATTTTCAAACACCATTCTGTTTTCAAATCTTATAACTTTAATCCTCAGGTTATTTAAAACCTGTGTCCTTATTCGATCATATTCCTGAGCAGTTTCATTATAATGACATTGCCCGTCTAATTCAATTACTAATCTTTCTTCCGGACAGTAGAAATCTGCAATATAATTTTCAATGCTATGTTGTCTTCTAAACTTTCGACCATCCAGCTTTTTGTTCTGCAACTGTTTCCAGAGAAATGCTTCAGCCGGAGTAAGAGATTTTCTCAGCTTCTTTCTATATGGTTTTAGGTACTTTTTGTTGTGAATTTTTTTCATAATATTTTTTTGCTCCCCTCCTGTTTATAGGAGGGGTGTCCGCCCATGGCGGACGGGGTGGTCCGTTTTATTCTCCAATTACCCTAACATTATCCAGATCATAAGTTGTGGTTTTGTCCGGTGCAGAACCCAGATATCTGAAACCAATCCAGATCCTTCCCTCAATACAGGAAATATCAATCTTAGAATTTGTAAAAATCCTGGAGTTACTGCCTGAAGGACCAAGCGGAATATTGGCGTCTACCCTGATCCATTCTGTAGTTCGGGGATCTCCCGTGAAATTCTTACTCACAAATACCTGCATTAGAAGTCCTTTATCAAAAGATGAAAGAATATCAAAACTCAGGACTTCATTGACGGAATTATTAAGATCTACAGGAGGTGTAACCAGCCAGGCTTCCAGCGGACTTTCTATGGTATTATAGGCCGATATCCTCAAGACTCTGTTACCACTTGAAAGCGTAGGTTTGAACTTAACTTCTCCTCCACTCACATTTACATTGGTCCAGTGTCTTGAATTAAGAGTCGTATTAGAAGTAACTCCCTCAAAATTCTCTTCGAACAAAATTTTCGACCCTTCATTAATATTTCCATCGCAATTGAGATATACACGATCACATCTTGATCCATTCATATCTAGCATATCAGGAGAATTGACTACGATCACATAGTGTTCATCATAGAAATCCCTGGTTAAAATTCCTTCCACACTACCCGATCCCGTCGGAATCAGAAGTGATTTAAAATTTGAGTAGGTGCTGGTACTCAACAAAACTGTCTCACCAGTCTCACAACTTTCCAGCTGGCGCTCCCCGTCATATTGATCAGCCGGATTTGAAGCAAAGGAAAAAACATGATCCTCTTTTACAAGATTTCTGTCAAATTGAACATTCTCAATTTTCACATAAAGATTTTTTAATTCCGAAGAAAAATCTGAGATCCCGATTTTCAATGGAACAATTTCCGCAGTTTCCCCAGAACGAATTACATGATCATCGATCAGAGAATTTGGAATCGCAACTACATCTCCCCTGTTCTGAATTCCTAATTGCAGAACCCCGTTATTATACCACAAGCTCAATCCATCAAGCTTTACATAGATCTTCCTTCCGAAATTGAAAGTCTCAAAAAGTGAATTATGATCGAGTAAAAGATGGATCCCGGCATTGGGATTTGAAGGCTTATCCTGAATGATTAACTCCTTATAGAAATTCCCGGCTGCATCATCAGAAATCACATAACCAGTAATCCAGGTATCGGTTTCCTGGAAAGTATAGATCTGTCCGGTTTCAAAATTATAATTCCCTTTTACCGCTTCTATACTTGTGAAATCCCCTTCAATTTCGACTTGCGAGATGTCCATTTCCGGCAGCTCAAAATCATCAGTTTTCACACAACTGACAATGGTTAAAATCATCAATAAGCTCAAAATTTTAATATGCTTCATAATCGTTCGATTAAAATCTTAAATAAACATTCGCGAAAAAAGTAGTGCCCTGCCCGTACCAGTATTTTGGAGCAAAGTGCGGAAACTCCCTGTCCATATCTTCTTTTAAACTTCGGTAATTGGCATTTCTGCCCTGTTCATAGCCTCCACTTTTGTAGAGGACATTGAAAATATTGTTGATACTGATAAAAGTGCCGAGATATTTGTCCTTTAATCGCCAGGACTTTCCGCCTACAGCATTGACCAGAAAATAATCATCAAACTTTTCCTGTTTAAGAAGCTCCGTAGCAATTTTCCGATCATATTCTATTAATGGCAGACCATCATAATCTGTTTGAAAATTCCTGGTTCGGGTTAACGGATTTATATCAATAAATGCGTTCGAGAAATAGTTAAGCGTAGTGCCAAACCACCAGTAATCAGGATCCCTGTATTCAAATCCTAACTGAGCTGCCGTTTGGGGTCCTCCGGGTAATCTGTAATTTTTCAAATAAGCCTTGCCATAATCAAGACTTTCGTCAAAACCGGCAGAACTCAGTGACAGGTTTGGATTATTGGCGTGTATATATTCGCCTAAAGCAAGTGCTGATTTTATTTTAATCGTTGAAGTTAACTGCGATTCAGCGCCAATTTCAATCCCGTAATATCGCTTTTCCATTCCGCTTAAAATCTCCTGAATAAAAGCGGTGGTATTTTCCCTTTCTAACCCGGAAAGGCCATCGGCATAGTAATAGGAAACCTCGGTGATATTTGAAATTTCAGTGAAATATCCGGTAAGCCGGAAGTTTATAAATGAAGACCTGTACCTATAAGAAATATCACCGGTCTTAATTCTTTCTTCGCTTAGATCGGTCACCATTAGGTTATTCTGCCTCGGATTCACAAAGGCATTTCTATAACCCGGTGCTTTGGTGAAATAGCCCGCATTTAATTCGACATTCTGTCTACCGGAAATTTTATAGACTGTACCAGATTTAATTCCGAAATTGAGAAATCTGGCTACTTCACTTTCGCCAAGAGAATTATCAGGAAAAACTCCGTTTTGATAGTTACCATTTCTCTGATAATTGACCGACTCGAGATTTCCGGCTAAGTAAATTTCCCTTTTACGAGTGGTCCATTGCATCTGACTGAATACTTCTGCCTCTTCAGCCAGAATATCATAGTCATACTTATAATGTTCATTTTCAGAAATGAGTCGGTTTGGATGCTGAAGGTCGCTTTGAGCGGCCTGGCCGGGAATTGCTCCAATTTCATCCTGCACGAAAACATCAATGTCCAGATACTGACTTCCACCTAGTAGATCTTTAATCCGGGCGAAATTTTCACTATTAAGGCGGCTATATCTAATTGAAGAATTCAGTTTTAAATTCTTGTTCAGCTGCACGGAAAGAATACTATTTGCCGAAAGCTGAATATCCCGGTTCACATCTTCGGCCAGAGAATAAATAGTATTTTGTGCATTTTCAGAAGCGGTAAGGTTTGCATCATATAAAGCATTCCAGTCCAACTGCCCATTTTTATCAATTTCCTTCTGAGCTCGAAATGCCGCTTCAAAATTCTGGTTATCCTCAAATCTTAAAAAATAGGAAGGTAGCTTTTGATAATAGACAGGATCGGGATTCGCTCCTCCGCCATAATAGAAATTCTGACCATTCACAGTTTCCAGAGTAGTTCCACCATAATCTATTCTGGAATTTGCAGTTTCCCCTAATTGATAAGAAATATTCGTATTTAAACTGGCTTTATCAGAAATGGTCCACAAATGATTCAACATTAAAACAGGCTCTTTTATCTCGCGAATCCTGGAATTCCTGATCTCTCCATCCTGATCTCCCCAATAGGGATTATAGGTTCTTTCCTTTAGCTCTAAAACTTCTTCTGTCATTGCAGCGGAACGTCCACGTATATTTGGAGTATAAAATCCACTGAAATTCAGAGATTGGCGGTCACTCAGTTTCTTTTCTGCCGAAATAAAAAAAGAGTTCGCATCATAGACGGTACCGTCCATATAGGCTTCTTCAGCAAAACGCCTACCTAAAGAAACTGCATAATACCAACCATTATTTTCTTCACCGGAAGCATAGGTAGCCATCAGCCTGCCAGTATAACTCCGGTTAGAACCCGCCAGGGAAATTCGCCCTCCTTTCTGGTATTTTGATGCTCTCATTAAAATGTTGGTGGTGCCGCCAAGTCCGCCAAACTGATAATCATTCGCTGAAATTCCATTGATAAAAACCTGATTTCGCTGCATATCATTAAGCCCGCCCCAGCTACTCCACTGTGGCCGGCCATCATAGAACTTATTCATTTCGAGTCCGTTGATCAGAAGCTTGCCATATTCAGAACCCAGACCGCGCGGGCGGAAGAAGGTTTGACTAAAATCGAATGCGGCGGCATTGAGAAAAACATCCCGGCTGGACTGAAGGATGCCGGAAATATTATCAAATTCGCCTTCTTCAGAAAGAATATCAGCATCAGAAAGGCTTATTGTAGCTTGTTGATTTTGCTCAAATGCAGGATCGGGCTGAAGCAAAATAGTCCCTAAATTCTTTTTTTCGGTAAGAAGAGTGACCGGAATGCGCTTCAAAAGATAGCCCGGTTTATCAATTTTCAGGATATGTTCACCATGGCCAATTTTTCCCAGTTCCAGATGGAATTCCCCATTGGAATCTGAAAAGACTTCCGTAAAATAACTTTCGATAGAAACTTTTACCTGTGGTAAGGGCACTTCGGTAAAGGTATCTGCAAATTTACCTGAAATGGTAATCTGCTGGGCATTTGCGATCATGCAGATGAGCATGACTGTAAAAGCCAAAATAACCTTTATTTTCATTTAACTGCCCCAAATTTTATTTTTAAAAAATATACCGGTTAAAGATATAATAAACTTATCTTCAGTACTTTAAAAATCTAATAAATTTTTTAAAAATTTGAGCAAACGCCTGCCACCCCTATTCAAAACAATCATTGTTTCGGGACTATATCTAACGTTTTTTATCTTTCACGGTCAGGAAAAGAAGGATTATCAAATAGCAACGATCGCATTTTATAATGTGGAGAATCTTTTTGATACGGAAGATAATCCTGAAACTTTTGATGATGACCGCACTCCTACGGGAAAGGATGTGTGGACAGAAGATAAATATCAGAAAAAGATAGAACACATCAGCCGCGTACTTTCGGAAATTGGAAGTGATGTGAACTCTGAACCACCTGCTATAATTGGACTGTGTGAAATTGAAAACCGGAAAGTTCTGGAAGACCTCATTGCTCATCCAAATTTGAGTCAGTATAATTACGGCATAATTCATTTTGACTCTCCGGACGAAAGGGGCGTTGATGTGGCACTTTTATATCGCATGCGACAGTTCCTTCCATTAGAAGCTAAAAACCGCAGGCTGATCATCTATGAAGCCGACAAGCCTTCCAAAAGGGATTACACCCGGGACCATCTTGTGGTGACCGGTTTATTGAATAATGAAGAGATCCATTTTATTGTAAACCACTGGCCATCGCGAGGTGGCGGAGAAGCCAAAAGCGCTTATAAAAGAGAAAAGGCCGCGTCTCTTAATAAAAGGATTATCGACTCTTTGGTGAAGATAAATCCGGAAGCCCGGATAGTAAGCATGGGAGATTTTAATGATGATCCCACTAATAACAGCTTTAAAAAGATCCTCAAAACAGAGGCCGACAAAAAGAAACTTTCCGAAAACTCGCTATATAACCCCATGGAGAGTATGTTGAAAATGGGAAAAGGAAGCTTGGCCTACCGTGATTCCTGGAACCTTTTGACCAGATTTATATGACCTCAAATCTGGTTAATATTAAAGGAGATAGTTTTGAATTTTATAAAGCCGGAATTTTTAATAGGCCTTATTTAATCACTCAGAATGGACAATTTAAAGGGTATCCATTTCGCACCTATGGATACTCCGGTTATGAAGGCGGGTATAGCGATCATTTTCCGGTGTATATTTTCTTAGTAAAGCCACTGTAACCTGATTACTTCATCTAAAAACTACTTTCAGGATTAATCAGTTTTGCTTTAGCCCTTTTTCTGAAAAAACTTTTCGGTTTTTCAACAAGAAAAAGTTCTCCTTGCTTTTAGCAATTTCGAGGGTATCGGTAATTTTCTCTATTGGCATTCTCTGATCGCCTTCCGAAAGGAATATATCTACATCATAACTATAGTTCCTGCCCAGTTGAACAGTACAGTTATTATAGCCTATTGAGTGAACACTAACAAATAATGGCTCCTTCGATTTTTTAAATTCTAATTTGACCTGACCTTTTTCGTTTGCCTTCTCTCCCGCCTCTAAAAGTCCGTAATTGTTTTTAAGTAAAATTTGAGATTGAGTAATTGGGTCTCCTTTAAAATCATGAACCAGAAAATTTAAACTTATACTATCATTTAAACTTAATCTCTTACTTATCTGAAAATAACTTAACCTATATCCTTCAATTTCCTTATAATTCAGGATTAATAATTTTCCTTCAATTCTGAAATTTCCTTCACCGTAAGTGTCCGGAGGTATATCCAGGCCAGATATGTACTTAAAATTTTATCTGCGTTAAAGGTGTAACATGCACCACCATTGGTCGCGATATTTTCCAAACAGTAAACACCTTTAAGATTTATATCCTGCGAAAAAGCAAATGAATTAGAGATTATTAAAAAACTAACAATCAGAACCTTTGGCATTCGCGTTATTACTTTTTTCATTTTCTTGAATTAATGTTAAAATAAAAAAGCTCAGGGAAAATCAGGGCTATTCAATTATCTAAAATTTTCCGTGACATTAAGACTGGTCAGAATTTAATTTTTTTGGCCCGAACCTTATTATTATGAAATTCCTAAGGGAACTTTCGCAATTTCCACCCAATGACCATTCTGATTTAAATAAATTATCAAGGTTGATTCAACACTATTAGATTCATAAATAAACCCGTAGTATTTACCGTATTTATCTTTTTGGAAAAAAGGGAATGTTATTGAGGTTCCACTTTCTGAGAAGGACTTTAAAGATTTAATTTTAGTTTTTTTTAATTTTATCTTTCTGAGTTCTTTAATTTTTTTATTCAACAGTTGCTTTTGAGAAGAACTGAAAATAGTATCAAAATTTACATGCGGTTCATTTTCTAATACCCAATTATTTTCATAATTATTCTTGTTGATATACCCAATATCTAAAAATTCTGAAAAAGTAATTTCGGAATAAGAGAGTGTAGAGGATTTTAAAAATTTATACCCGATTTCATTGATAAGCGAATAAGACATTTCTGTATTCCCATTATCTTTAGAACCCCCACAACTTGCAATTATAAAAAGGAAAAATAATAACAAGTAAAATTTTTTCATAATAAAAATTTTAAGATTACTTGCAATTACGATAGGGTTAACTCAAAGAGACTAAATTGCTTTAAATGATTTTTTGAATATAGTAATTATTTAGATTTAATGTTAAAATAAAAGAAGCTGTCTCATTAATCTGAGACAGTTTTTTTTTGTTTATAGGTGTTCTTAAAGTTGGTGTTTTACAGGATTTTTTCTTACTTTAAAGTATAGATAAATAGTTTAATGAGCCATAAATTTAAGGTTTATAAC